>NZ_CP088006.1:5102500-5318559 GCF_039642825.1 Rhodopseudomonas sp. P1
TCCCTGGGTTCGCTTGAAACCTCCTATGTATTCAGAGATCTCATACCTTCTCTTGATAACCGGAAATCCAAACCCTCACGTCTCTTTCGAAACGCAAGGCCTTGGAGTTCCGGCTATCGAAGGTGGGTTTCCCCATTCGGAAATCCACGGATCAAAGCTTCTTCGCAGCTCCCCATGGCTTATCGCAGCGTAGCACGTCCTTCATCGCCTCTCAGCGCCAAGGCATCCGTCGAACACCCTTAAGGCACTTGATTGCTCTCATTATCAATGTCCACACACTCGGCAGAATGTACTTGCAAGCCATCCCGAAGGACGCACCTTGCAAACGGACATTGAATGAAAAGACCAGTTATTGCTTCGTAAGATCGAACCGATGGCGTGCGGTCAAGCTCGCCAACAAAGACCGTTTTACAACACGCAGGTCTTGCGACCGGCATGCGCCGAAAACGATCTGGAGATACGCGAACGGCGCCCCGCAGATTGCTCTACAAGACCCGAACCCGGATCGATCTCCTCTTCACGATGTCAGAAAACCCGCCAGGCTGCGCATTGCGCAAAGCCGGCGAATACAAGTTGCGGACGATGAGCCATCGTCGCTGTCCGGATGACAGCAACGAGGCGCGAGCATGGTCATGGCGATCAGCCCGGCTACGCTCCAAAGAGCTTCGCCGCGGCAGCCTTCGAAGGCCAGCCGAGCCGTAACTGGCGTCCCGCCAGCGAAGGCTGGTGGAGCCAGACGGGATCGAACCGACGACCTCATGCTTGCAAAGCACGCGCTCTCCCAGCTGAGCTATGGCCCCGTAACCAGAAGACGAATGCAGCGCTCGACAAAATGGTGGGCCTGGGAAGACTTGAACTTCCGACCTCACGCTTATCAAGCGCGCGCTCTAACCAACTGAGCTACAAGCCCTCAGCACGAGAGGCCGCAAGCAAACCACCGGCCGGCTGGCGCCAGGCCGATCGACTTGCGCGCACCCCAGGCGCGTGTTCGTCCGCGAAGAAAGAGAAACGAAGACGGCGAAATCCCGCCAATGAGGCTCGTATGACTTAGAGCCTCTGATGTTTCTAAAACAGGTCGATAACAGCAAGCTGTTGAAGACCCATCCTTAGAAAGGAGGTGATCCAGCCGCAGGTTCCCCTACGGCTACCTTGTTACGACTTCACCCCAGTCGCTGACCCTACCGTGGCCGGCTGCCCCCCTTGCGGGTTAGCGCACCGTCTTCAGGTAAAGCCAACTCCCATGGTGTGACGGGCGGTGTGTACAAGGCCCGGGAACGTATTCACCGTGGCATGCTGATCCACGATTACTAGCGATTCCAACTTCATGGGCTCGAGTTGCAGAGCCCAATCCGAACTGAGACGGCTTTTTGAGATTTGCGAAGGGTCACCCCTTAGCTTCCCATTGTCACCGCCATTGTAGCACGTGTGTAGCCCAGCCCGTAAGGGCCATGAGGACTTGACGTCATCCCCACCTTCCTCGCGGCTTATCACCGGCAGTCTCCTTAGAGTGCTCAACTAAATGGTAGCAACTAAGGACGGGGGTTGCGCTCGTTGCGGGACTTAACCCAACATCTCACGACACGAGCTGACGACAGCCATGCAGCACCTGTGCTCCAGGCTCCGAAGAGAAGGTCACGTCTCTGCGACCGGTCCTGGACATGTCAAGGGCTGGTAAGGTTCTGCGCGTTGCGTCGAATTAAACCACATGCTCCACCGCTTGTGCGGGCCCCCGTCAATTCCTTTGAGTTTTAATCTTGCGACCGTACTCCCCAGGCGGAATGCTTAAAGCGTTAGCTGCGCCACTAGTGAGTAAACCCACTAACGGCTGGCATTCATCGTTTACGGCGTGGACTACCAGGGTATCTAATCCTGTTTGCTCCCCACGCTTTCGTGCCTCAGCGTCAGTAATGGCCCAGTGAGCCGCCTTCGCCACTGGTGTTCTTGCGAATATCTACGAATTTCACCTCTACACTCGCAGTTCCACTCACCTCTGCCATACTCAAGACTTCCAGTATCAAAGGCAGTTCTGGAGTTGAGCTCCAGGCTTTCACCTCTGACTTAGAAACCCGCCTACGCACCCTTTACGCCCAGTGATTCCGAGCAACGCTAGCCCCCTTCGTATTACCGCGGCTGCTGGCACGAAGTTAGCCGGGGCTTATTCTTGCGGTACCGTCATTATCTTCCCGCACAAAAGAGCTTTACAACCCTAGGGCCTTCATCACTCACGCGGCATGGCTGGATCAGGCTTTCGCCCATTGTCCAATATTCCCCACTGCTGCCTCCCGTAGGAGTTTGGGCCGTGTCTCAGTCCCAATGTGGCTGATCATCCTCTCAGACCAGCTACTGATCGTCGCCTTGGTGAGCCATTACCTCACCAACTAGCTAATCAGACGCGGGCCGATCTTTCGGCGATAAATCTTTCCCCGTAAGGGCTTATCCGGTATTAGCACAAGTTTCCCTGTGTTGTTCCGAACCAAAAGGTACGTTCCCACGCGTTACTCACCCGTCTGCCACTGACGTATTGCTACGCCCGTTCGACTTGCATGTGTTAAGCCTGCCGCCAGCGTTCGCTCTGAGCCAGGATCAAACTCTCAAGTTGGACTTGAACTTTGAACCGGCTGATCACAACGTTTGACGAGGTCCCACCATCACCAGCAATCCGAAGATCGCCAGTTCGTCGCAGCGCTTCACAGCGCTCGCGAACATGGTGTTTCCTTGAAAACGTGTACCGCCGAAGTCTTTCGTCCGGCCCCAACCCCAGAAAGCCGAAGCTTCCCAAAACCGAGACCCGCAAGGACTTCGCCGTCCACGTTTCTCTTTCTTCTTCTTCACTTGTCAAACAGCCCGAGATCCGAAGATCTCACACTCTCTACAAAGAGAGAGCAGGACACCCTTCGACGACGAAGAGAGGCTCCAACCGACAACTATCGGCTGTTGCGTCACTCAACGAAGTGAGGAGCGTCAGAGGCGCCAATTTCTCCCTCGGCTGAGAGCCAAGAGAGAGAAGCCCGACCCGCGGGCGGCGTGTGGGTGTTTCTATAGCCCCCCACTTCCGGGACCGCAAGCGAAAAATGAAGGTTTCGCGAAATTCAAAATTTGCCCCTCCGAAGCCTCTGAAAACGAAGGACTTTTCAGGGTGTTCCGCAAAGCAGGAATTAGGAACTCGGCTCCATTCGCCGGCCGGGTCCGTAAAAAAGTGGCGGGAGGGTCCTCGATTTTTCCGTTCTCAGGAGTAGACGCGCCCGCCCTCGCAAGGTTCCTAGGCCGGAAGAAGGGACGAAATTTTTCGCATGGCGTCGTCGGCGGGAAGATTGCGCGCAGACCGTGGTCGGGCGAGCGCCCTCCGGCAAGCGCATCAAGCGCCCGGGAACGAGCCGACATCAGAACAGCGATGGAGGAAAAACCGGCACCGGGGCCGAAATGGCGGAGAGAGAGGGATTCGAACCCTCGATACAGTTTCCCGTATACACGCGTTCCAGGCGTGCGCCTTCAACCACTCGGCCACCTCTCCGGGTGCCCTCTCATGACCGCGCCGCGCGGATTTGGCAAGCGGTTGCGCCAACCGGCGGCGGATTTCACGTCAAATAATGCCGGAAATGGCACTGAACGGATCTTCAACGACCCGCCAGAGCGAGGCTCGCTGGTCCGGATGGCCGGTGGCGGCGGACGGCGAGATCCGCCTCGCCTCTCCGGCCAGCCCCACGCGCTCCCCTATTGGAGCACTGCGCCGCCAACGGCCCGGGGCGTGCGACGCGACCAGCCGCCTGCCATCATGATCGAGGACGGCTGCGCCGGGGGCGCCAGCGGAATCGGTCCGACGCTGCGATTGGCGGCGTGCGCGCCTTCCAGCGAAGCGACGAAATCCGCGAACCAGCGGCGGATGCTGTTGTCGCGCAGCTTGGCCATCATCGCCTCCCAGCGCAGTCGCCGCTCGGTCAGCGGCATCGCCAGCGCGGTGGCGATCACGCGCGACATTCCGTCGATGTCGTGCGGGTTCACCTGCAGGGCCGTATCGAGCTCGTTGGCGGCGCCGGCGAATTTCGACAGCACCAGCACGCCGGGATCGATCGGGTTCTGCGCGGCGACGTATTCCTTGGCCACCAGGTTCATGCCGTCCTGCAGCGGCGTGACCAGTCCGACATGGGCCGAGCGGTAGAGGCCAGCCAGCACGCTCTGGCGATAACCCTTGTTGAGATAGCGGATCGGGGTCCAGTCGACCTCGCCGAGCCGGCCGTTGACGTCGCTGACCAGCTTGGCGAGATCGCCCTGCAGATTGCCATAGGCCTCGATCGTGCCGCGGGACGGAGTCGCGATCTGCAGCAGTGACACCGCCCGCTGCAACGCAGGCCGGTCGCTTAACATCTTGTCGAACGCTTTGACGCGGTTGATCAGACCCTTCGAGTAGTCGAGCCGATCGACACCAATCACCAGCTTCTCGCCGTGCAGACTTTTCCGGAGTCGCGAGACTTCGGGGTGAGTCATCGCCTTCTGCGCCTGGGTGGCGAATGCGTCGGCGTCGATGCTGATTGCGAACACGTCGCAGCGCGTGGTGCCGTGTGCGGTTGTCACAACGCCGCCTGTTACCTTCAGGCCGAGCTCGGAGGCGACATAGCCGAGGAAATTGCCGCGATCTTCTTCGGTTTGGAACCCGATCAAATCGTAGGCCAGCATCGCCTCGATCAGTTCGCGGTGATGCGGCACACAGCCGATGGTCGCCCGCGACGGCCACGGCGTATGCAGAAAGAACCCGATCGGATGCTGGACGCCGAGCTGGCGCAGTTCCGCACCGAGCGCGAGGAAGTGGTAATCCTGGATCCAGAACGCCGCGTCCGGCTTGCGAAAGCGCAGCAGCGCCCGCGCCATGAAGGCGTTCACTTCGCGGTAGGATCGATAATCATCATGGGAAACCCGGATCAGATCCGGGCGGGAGTGCAGCGCCGGCCACAGCGCCGAATTGGCAAAGCCTTCGTAGTAACCGCCGTAATGCGCGGCGGGCAGATCGAGCATCGCGAGCGCACCAGTGCCGAGCGGCTCGATCTCAGCGAAAGGTTCGCGATGAACACCATCACGAACCCGACCGCTGGAGCCGACCCAGATCGCTCCGGATTTTTCCACCACCGGCAGCAGCGCTGCTGCCAACCCTCCCGTCATCGGCTCGTTTCCCGACGCTCGGGCAACTCGGTTCGAAACCACGACCAGGTTCACGTTTCCCTCCGACTCCCCAACTGTCTGGTGCGTCTATGCGACGCTGCGGAGATTAACATCCATTCATCGTGATCGTTCCATGGCAAGTCTGGAACTTTTCTGAGAACTAAGCGTTTTGCGATGTTTTTTGGTCCGGAACCGTACTCAACGCGCGAACTAACTGCTCGGTTCGAGCAGACGTGCGAGCCAATTGCGCACATCTCGCGGCTCGTCGAAGTGACCAGCGGTGAGTTCGCTGTGACGTCCGACAGAAAATGCGAGGCCGTCGAGTTCCGGCATGATGGCGAATACCGTCTCATCGGTGACGTCATCACCAATGAAAATCGGCCGGCGGCCTTTGAATGGCGCGTATTTCATCAGTTCCAGCACGCCGGTTGCCTTGGTGAAGCCTGAATGTTTGATCTCGCACACAGCCTTGCCAGGCAGCACTTCGAGCGGCGCATCGGGATTCTCAGCGCGAATCGCCGCAACTGATTCGTAGATCGCTTTCTCAGTGTGCGGTGCGAGACGATAATGCAGCGCCAATGAGTAGCCCTTGTCCTCCAACAAGATACCAGGACTGATCCGCGCAATCGCAGCGAGCCGGCTCTTGAGTTCCGGATCGAGCGGCGGTGCTTGCGTCGCAACTGCGTCGCCATTGCCCGACAGTCGCATTTCCGCACCATGACCGCCGACCGCCGGCAGTCGCATCGGCGCGAAAATCAGGTCGATGTCGTTGATCGAGCGGCCACTGACCAAAGCCAACGCCCCCGACGTTCTGCCGAGCAGATTTTTCAGCGTCTGCTCCAGTTCCGGCGGCACCCAGACTTCGCGCGGTGTCGGCGCCAGGTCCAGCAGCGTACCGTCGATATCGAGCAACAACGCGCACTTATCGAGATGCGGTACCAAGGCGCCCGGAACCGGAACCTGGTCCGAGGTGGCCGGCTTGGACGGTTGTTCGATCTTCGTCGTCATTAAGTATCCTCTGTAGCGGCCAGCGGCCGCGCGACCTGTTCAAGGGAACGGCGCTCAGCCGCGATAGCATAGCGCCAGCCGATGACGGCGGCGCCCATCATCAGCACCGAGCCGAACAAATAGCCGGCGAACACGCTGGAGCGCGAACCTGTGTCGATCAGCGCACCAAACAGCGCCGGCCCCGCGACGCCGCCGATGCCGGTGCCGATCGCGTAGAAAATTGCGATCGCCAGCGCACGGACTTCGAGCGGAAACGTCTCGCTGACGGTGAGATAGGCGGCACTCGCCGCCGGCGAGGCGAAGAAGAAGATCACCATCCAGGCAACCGTCTGGCTCTGCGCGCTGAGGGCGCCGATCGAAAACAGATAGCCTGACACCGCTAGCAGAATCGCCGACACGCCGTAAGTGAAGCCGATCATGGTGCGGCGGCCGAGCGTATCGAACAGCCGGCCGAGCAACAGCGGCCCCAGGAAGTTACCTGCCGCAAATGGCAGGATGTACCAGCCGACGTGATTGGCCGGGATGCCGAAGAAGTCGGTCAGGATCAGCGCGTAGGTGAAGAAGATCGCGTTGTAGAAAAACGCCTGCGCGGCCATCAGCACCAGCCCGACCAGCGAACGTTGCCGATAGGTCGAAAACAGCGTCCGCGCGACTTCCAGGATCGGCGTGTGCGTGCGCATCCGCAGCCTGATGGTCGGCAGCGCGCGCGGCCGATCGGGTGCGTGGCGTGCATGCCGCTCGATATCGGCAACGATCGCTTCGGCGCGTTCGGGTTGGCCGTGGATCATCAGCCAGCGCGGACTCTCTGGAATCCACCAGCGCATCGCGAACACCACGAGGCCGATGATCGCGCCAGTGAGATAAGCCAGCCGCCAGCCATAATCCGGATCGATCACCACAGGGTCGAGCAGCACGATGGCACAGACCGCGCCGATTGCTGCGCCGATCCAGAAACTGCCGTTGATCACCAGATCGGTCCAGCCGCGATAGCGCGCCGGCACCAGCTCCTGGATGGTGGAGTTGATCGCGGTGTATTCGCCGCCGATACCGGCACCGGTAAGAAACCGGAACAGCGCGTAGCTCATCACGTCCCAAGATGTCGCCGTCGCCGCGGTGGCGGCGAGGTACAAAGCCAGCGTGATGAAGAACAGCTTCTTGCGTCCGATCCGGTCGGTCAGCCAACCGAACCCGATCGCGCCGATCACCGCGCCGGCCAGATAAGCGCTGTTGGCGAGCCCGATGTCGAGATTGGAGAAGCGCAGGCTCGGGCTGTCCTTGAGCGCACCCGCCAGCGCTCCGGCGAGCGTGACTTCGAGACCGTCGAGGATCCAGGTGATTCCGAGCGCGCCGACCACCCGGGTATGAAAGCTGCTCCAGAGCAGACCATCGAGGCGGACCGGGATATCGGTGTCAATCACCCGGCCGTCGGCGGTCGCCAGGACCGGAGCCTGCGGCGGCTCGTTGATCGCGGCACTGACGCTGTCGGCCATACACTCCCACTCCGGCTGCGGTGTGCCACGCCGCCAGCGCCGAACGTGGCGATCCACCGGCAAGCGATGGACCGATTTGCGTCAGGTCAACGGAAGAGCGCCGGAACGGTTCCAATGCACGCGCCGAACCTGCGGCGGCCTGCCGCAAGCTCAGGAGGCCTGCGCGCGGAAGGAAGCGATCAGGCAGCGCGGATGTTCGCCATGAATCGATCGAGTTCGGTGCGCAGCCGCGCACTTTCGGACGATAGGCTGCGCGCGGATTGCAGCACCTGCGCGGAAGCAGCGCCGGTTTCGGCGGCGCCGCGATTGACCTCGGCGATATTACCGGCGACGCGCTGGGTTCCCTGCGCCACGCCCTGAACGCTGCTGGCGATCTCCCGCGTCGCGGCGTCCTGCTGCGTGACGGCGCTGGCGATCGACGCGGAGATCGTTGAGATCTCGGCGATCGTGCTGCCGATCTTTTGGATCGACGTCACCGAATCGCGGGTCGCTTCCTGCATCTCGGCGACCTGCGAAGAAATCTCGTCGGTCGCCTTCGCGGTTTGAGTGGCGAGCGACTTCACTTCGGCCGCCACGACGGCAAAGCCACGCCCGGCTTCGCCGGCCCGCGCGGCTTCGATGGTCGCATTGAGGGCCAACAGATTCGTCTGCTCGGCGATCGTGGTGATCAGCTGCATCACCTCGCCGATCTGCTGCGCCGCCTGGGTCAGCTTGCCGATGCGGTCGTCGGTCTCGTGCGCCTGCGCCACCGCCGCTTCGGCGATCGCGCTCGACTGTCCGACCCGGCGACCGATCTCGCCGACTGAGGCCGACAGCTCTTCGGTCGCCGAAGCCACCGCCTGCATGCCGGACGACGCCTGCTGGGAATCGCCAGCGACCTGGCCGGAGAGTGACTGGGTGGTTTCGGCGGTGCGGGTCAGCGTCGCCGCGGCGCTTTCGAGCTGGGCTGCAGCATCGGAAACATGCGCCACGATCGCGCCGACCGCGCTTTCGAACTCACTAGCAAAGCCGATCAGTTCGGCACGGCGGGCTTCGCGGCCCGCCTCCGCCTCGCGCTCGCGGGCAATCGCGTCCCGCTCGGCCTTTCGGCCCGCCTGAACTTTGAATTCCTCGACCGCGGCCGCCATCTCGCCGATTTCGTCGCGGCGTCCGAGCCCCGGCAGCACCACGTTGAAGTCGCCGCCGGCCAGCCGGCGCATCGCCGCGCACATCGCCTGCATCGGACGCGAGATGCCGCGGCCGAGCAGCACCGCCAGCACCGCGCCAAGCAGGAAGCCACCGATGCCGAGCATCGCCACCATGCGTTCGGTAGTGGTGACGGTTGCGTCGGACTCCCGCTCGAGCCGCTGCTGATCGGCGAGCAGGTCTGCCTTGATCGCTTCGGCAGCGCGGATGATCGCCGCGGCGGAGCCGACCATGGTGGCGCCCTTGGCGTCGATCGCCTTGACGTTGTCGGAGAGCTTGATCAACGCTTGGCGGTACTCGCCCAGCATGGTGAAAATCTCATTCACGGCTGCGGCGATCTCGCCGTCGGCCTTGACGATGTTCAGTGAGTTTTCGACGAATTTCAGCCGCGCCAGCGCGTTGTCGGCGACCGGAATGCTGGAATTGATCGCGAATGTATTCGCCAGCGTCATCGCGCCGGCATACTGCTCCGCAGCGCGCTTGGCGCCGAGCTCAGCGCTCGAATCCTCTCGGTCGCTGGCTGCGCTCACCAGATCGTCGAACTTGTAGCGCAGGTTCAGGCCGCCGCGGGTCACCCCGTTCTGAATCACCAGGGCGCTGTCGGTCTTCAGCGCGACGATGTCGGCGAACAGTTTGGTGAAGGTGGAAAACTCAGTGGACAGGCGGGTCAGCGCCTCGCGCTGCGCCGGTTTGGTCGCGCCCTGCAGCGACGCGGCGATGGCGTCTTTGAGGCGGGCTTCGGCGGCAAGCGCCGCTTTGGCATCGTCTTCCTTGCCGGTCAGCACGTAGTAGCGCGCACGCGCCTCGTAGCCGACCATCTCGCGATCGATGTTGCGGGCAAGATCCGACTGCCGAACGCCGTCACGGTAGGCGACCACGCCATCCGAGACTCGTTCGAACCCGAGGTAGGCCAGCCCCATGCTGATGGCGGTAATACCGAGCACCACCGCAAAGCCCAGCGTCACCTTACCACGAAAGCGCAAAGCCGGCAGCGCAAAGGATTGATCCCGCGCTCCGGCGGCTGTCGTACCACTCACTTGATTACCCCGTCGAAAACGACTTACCCCGGAACCGTACCGGGTACTCCGAAACTACGCGGCATTGTCTAAGGCTGCGTAAATCGAGGCCCGAGGCTCAAGACATCGACTTTAGTTCAACGGGATCGAAGTACTCACTTGGTGATTTCCCGAGGACTCGCCGGAACATCGCCGAGAAAGCACTCGGGCTGTCATAGCCGCACGCCAGCGCCACGTTCAGAATCGACTGTCGTTCGGCCAGCAGCGACAAGGCGTGCAACAGGCGCGCCTGCTGCCGCCAGCGCAGAAAGCTCATCCCAGTTTCACGCTGAAACAGCCGCATGAAGCTCGCCCGGCTCATATGCAGCGCACGGGCGGCTTGTTCGAGCGACACAGCAGCAGCAGGCTCGTCGCGGATCTGCTCGCAAAACCGAGCCAACTGCGCATGCTGAGGCCGCGGAAGACTGAGCGGCTCGACCGGCAGACTTGCGAGTTCCATCAAAAGGAGCTGCGTGACAACGTCCCTGAGTTCCACGCGCTCGGGCGCCTCCGCAACGGCGACAAGCCGCAGGATCAATTCGCGTAGCAAGGGCGTCACTTCGATTGCGGTGCAGACGACCGGCAGTCCCGCAACTTCCGCCGGGTCGATCAGCAGCGAGCGGAACTGGACGGCCGAATGACTTCTGGTGTCGTGTTCGACACCGCCCGGCACCCACACGGCGCGGCTCGGCGGCACAACCCAGGTGCCATCGGCGGTGGTCACCGAAACGACGCCGGTGATGGCGTAGATCAGCTGCGCCTGCGGATGGGAATGACGGCGGCTGGCGAAGCGCAGCGCATCCTGGCTGACGACGGCAACATGATCGGTGACCGCCTGCGCCCGCATCGCCCACCTGATCCTTTCGCGACGATGATTGATCTTTCCGCGCGAGATTATCACGAGTGTCTTGATTTAAGTAAGGGGACAGCCCCACACAGGTCCGTGGATACCCCCGTGTTCTCGATCGCTCCTATCGTCCCCAGCCTTGCCCGACCGCTTTGCGCGGTGTCGGCGGCTGTCGAGACCTGCGGTCCGAGCACCCGCGCCCTGCCGGCTCACCACGACCAGCTTCTGTCCGTTGCGCTTCGACTTACTGGCGGTCGCCGGGACTGACGGCAGCCTGGCGGCCGTATCCAGCCGTGCCCGCTTTGACCTTTCCTCCGCGCGCAACGGATATCGATCATGTTGAAGAATCCCGAAACCAAATACCGCCCCTTTGTCACGCCGGTCGGCCTGCCGGACCGGCAATGGCCGTCCCGTCGTTTGACGTCGGCGCCGCGCTGGCTGTCCACCGACCTGCGCGACGGCAATCAGTCGCTCGCCAATCCCATGGGGGTCGAACGCAAGCAGCGCTTCTACGACATGCTGATCGCGATCGGCTTCAAGGAGATCGAGGTCGCGTTTCCGTCGGCGTCGCAGACCGAGTTCGATTTCGTCCGCAGCCTGATCACCGACGACCGGATCCCCGACGACGTCACGATCCAGGTTCTCACCCAATCGCGCACCGACCTGATCGCTCGGACCTTCGAGTCGCTGGAGGGGGCGCAGCGCGCCATTGTGCATCTGTACAATGCCACAGCACCGCTGTTCCGGCGCGTGGTGTTCGGCATGGAGCGGCGCGACGTCGTCGATCTGGCGATCACTGGCGTCACGGCGATGCTCGAGGAGAGCCTGAAACGCCCCGGCACCGACTGGACCTTCGAGTATTCGCCCGAAACCTTCTGCTTCACCGAGCCGGACTTTGCGTTGGAGATCTGCGAGCGCGTGCTCGACGTCTGGCAGCCGACCCCGGAGCGCCCGGCGATCCTGAACCTGCCGGCGACCGTCGAAGTCGCGATGCCGAACGTCTATGCCGACCAGATCGAGTGGTTCTGCCGCCAGATCTCGCGGCGCGAGTCCGTGGTCATCAGCCTGCATCCGCATAACGACCGGGGCACCGGGGTTGCGGCGGCCGAGCTGGGCCTGCTCGCCGGGGCGGATCGGGTCGAAGGCTGCCTGTTCGGCAATGGCGAGCGCACCGGCAACGTCGATCTCGTGACCTTGGCGCTGAACCTCTACACCCAGGGGATCGATCCCGGACTGTCGTTCCCGGCGCTGCGCGAGGTGGTGAACACGGTCGAGCACTGCACCGAACTCCCGGTGCATCCGCGGCATCCCTACGCCGGCGAGCTGGTGCATACGGCGTTCTCCGGCTCGCATCAGGACGCCATCCGCAAGGGCTTCGCCGCGCACGCGCAGCGCAACGACGGTCTGTGGGAGATGCCGTATCTGCCGATCGATCCGGCGGACATCGGCGAAACCTACGAGGCCGTCATCCGGGTCAATTCGCAATCCGGCAAGGGCGGCGTCGCCTGGGTGCTGGAACAGGACAAGGGATTGAAGCTACCGAAGCGGATGCAGGCGGATTTCAGCACGCACGTCCAGAAACTGGCGGACGATCTCGGCCGCGAGCTCAACACCTCCGACATCTGGCAGTGCTTTGCCAGCTGCTATTTGCAGCGTCCGTCCGACCGGTTCGTGCTGGTGGACTACAAGGAGACCGGGCCGGTGGGGCAGCGGACGTTCATCGGCCGGATCGCGATCGATGGCGAGGTCCGATCGCTGTCGGGACGCGGCAACGGCCTGATCTCCGGCGTGGTGGCAGCGCTGCAAGACGCCGGCGGTCCGGTGCTCGACGTCGCGGACTACCAGGAGCACGCGATCGGCTCCGGTGCTACCGCGCAGGCCGCCGCTTATGTCGAATGCCGCACCTCCGATGGCCGCACGGTGTTCGGCACCGGGATCGATCCGGACGTCGCCACGGCTTCGGTCCGTGCGCTTTTGCACGCGGCTAACAACGCCTGATCGATTGCGCCTCACCTTAGATGCATCGGCTGATATCTCAGCCGGTGCATCGCACAGTTTCTTTCGCTGCACCGCAACGTAAGCCGCAGAGATTTTGAAGTTCCTGTTCCAGCTAACAGCCAGCTGGGGCCGCCGGGGTCATCCGGCATGGCAACCGACCGCTTAGTTTGCTGCGGTCACCAAACCGTCATCGACGGTTGACGCTCGCGCCACTCCGAGCAGCGAAAATCCCAGTTGCAAAGTCCGGCTGCCGCGCTTCTAATTGGAACAATTAAAAATTCATCGGGAGGACTGACGCGTGTCCAAAGTCTCAATGACCGTCAACGGCAAGCTCGTGACGGCGGATGTCGAGGATCGAACACTCCTCGTGCATCTGCTGCGCGATCACCTCGGCCTGACCGGCACCCATGTCGGCTGCGATACTAGCCAGTGCGGCTGCTGCGTGGTGCATATCGACGGCCGTGCGGTGAAGTCGTGCACGACGCTGGTCGGCCAGGTCGACGGCGCCAACATCACCACCATCGAAGGAATCTCCAAGGGCGACGAACTGCATCCGATGCAGGCGGCGTTCCGGGACAATCACGGTTTGCAGTGCGGCTACTGCACGCCCGGCATGATCATGTCGGCGATCGACATCGTGCACCGCTACGGCGGCAATCTCGACGAAGAGACCGTGCGCCACGAGCTCGAAGGCAACATCTGCCGGTGCACCGGCTATCATAACATCGTCAAGTCGGTGCTCGACGCCGCCTCCCGCATGAATGTGGCGCAGGCCGCCGAATAGGCCGCCTGCCCGCCTGCCGTTTCGTCGCCGACCACACGTTCGAATGATGGCTGCGACCCGCGACGTTCCGAATCCGCGCGGCTGAAGCAGTCGAAGGGAGAGAATTGCACATGGGCATCGAGGGTATTGGCGCGCGCGTCGCGCGCAAGGAAGACCGCCGCTTCATCACCGGCCGCGGCCGCTACGTCGACGACATCAAGCTGCAGGGCATGACCTACGCGCATTTCGTGCGCAGCCCTCACGCGCACGCCAAGATCACCGGCATCGAGCTCGACGCCGCCAAGGCGATGCCAGGCGTGATCGACGTGCTCACCGGCCAGCAGATCGTCGACGACAAGGTCGGCAACCTGATCTGCGGCTGGGCGATCCATTCCAAGGATGGCTCGGCGATGAAGATGGGCGCGTGGCCGGCGATGGCGCCGGAAACGGTGCGCTTCGTCGGCCAGGCGGTCGCCGTGGTGATCGCCGAGAGCAAGAACCTCGCCCGCGACGCCGCCGAGGCCGTGGTGGTGCATTACGAGGAGCTGCCGGCCGTCGCCAACATCAAGGCGGCGATTGCCGATGGTGCAGCGCAGCTTCACCCCGAAGCGCCCGGCAACATCGTGTACGACTGGGAGATCGGCGACCAGAAGGCGACCGACGAGGCGTTCAGCAAGGCCGCCAACGTCGTCTCGATCGAACTCACCAACAACCGGCTGGTGCCGAACGCGATGGAGCCGCGCGCGGCGGTCGCCGAGTACAATCCGGCCGAAGAGCACTTCACGCTCTACACCACCTCGCAGAACCCGCATGTCGCGCGGCTGGTGCTGTCGGCGTTCTACAACATCGCCCCCGAGCACAAGCTGCGGGTGGTGGCGCCCGATGTCGGCGGCGGCTTCGGCTCCAAGATCTTCATCTATCCGGAAGAAATGGTGGCGCTGTGGGCCTCGAAGAAGACCGGCCGCCCGGTGAAATGGACCGGTGACCGCAACGAAGCCTTCGTCACCGACGCGCACGGCCGCGATCATCTGTCGAAAGCCGAGATGGCGTTCGACGCCGACAACAAGATGCTCGGCCTGCGGGTGAAGACCTACGCCAATTTCGGCGCCTATATGTCGCTGTTCTCGTCGTCGGTGCCGACCTATCTGTACGCCACGCTGCTCAGCGGCCAGTACAACATTCCGGCGATCTATACCGAGGTGGTGGGCGTCTATACCAACACCACGCCGGTCGACGCCTATCGCGGCGCCGGACGGCCCGAGGCCTGCTATCTGCTGGAGCGGCTGGTCGAGACTGCGGCGCGGCAGCTCAAGGTCGATCCGGCCGAACTGCGGCGCAAGAACTTCATCACCCAGTTCCCGCATCAGACCCCGGTGATCATGGCGTACGACACCGGCGACTTCAACGCGTCGCTCGATGCCGCGCTCAAGGCGATCGACTACGCAGGTTTCCCCGCCCGCAAGGCCAAGGCCAAGAGCGAAGGCAAGCTGCGCGGCATCGGCCTGTCCTGCTACATCGAGGCCTGCGGCATCGCGCCGTCGAAGGCGGTCGGCTCGCTCGGCGCCGGCGTCGGCCTGTGGGAATCTGCTGAAGTCCGCGTCAACCCGGTCGGCACCATCGAGATCCTGACCGGCTCGCACAGCCACGGCCAGGGCCACGAGACCACCTTCGCCCAACTGGTCGCCGACCGGCTCGGCATCCCGATCGGCCAGGTGTCGATCGTGCACGGCGACACCGACAAGGTGCAGTTCGGCATGGGCACCTACGGGTCGCGCTCGGCCGCCGTCGGCATGTCGGCGATCTTCAAGGCGATGGAGAAGGTCGAAGCCAAGGCCAAGAAGATCGCGGCGCATCAGCTCGAAGCGAGCGAGAACGACATCGTCATTGAGAACGGCGAGTTCAAGGTCACCGGCACCGACAAGGCGATCGCGCTGCCGATGGTCGCGCTCGCCGCCTACACGGCGCACAACCTGCCGGACGGCATGGAGCCGGGTCTGAAGGAAAGCGCGTTCTACGATCCGACCAACTTCACCTTCCCGGCCGGCTCCTACATCTGCGAAGTCGAGGTCGATCCGGGGACCGGCAAGACCTCGTTCGTCAACTTCGTCGCGGTCGACGACTTCGGCAGGCTGATCAACCCGATGATCGTCGAGGGCCAGGTCCATGGCGGCCTGGTGCAGGGCATCGGCCAGGCGATCCTGGAGAACGCGATCTACGACGATAGCGGCCAGCTCGTGACCGCCTCGTTCATGGACTACGCGATGCCGCGCGCCGACGACGTGCCGTCGTTCCAGATCTCGCACACCACGACGCTGTGTCCGGGCAATCCGCTCGGCGTCAAGGGCTGCGGCGAGGCCGGCGCGATCGGCGCATCCGCGGCGGTGATCAACGCTATCACCGACGCGATCGGCAACAACCGGCTGGAAATGCCGGCGACGCCCGACCGGGTGTGGCACGCGATGCAACTGCAACAGGCGGCGGAGTAACACGCCCCGTCATTGCGAGCGCAGCGAAGCAATCCAGAGGCTTCGCTCCTCGCAATGACGGAGAGCTTGTTGGACAGACAAACAATCGATCTCTGACAGGAGATACCCATGTATTCCACCAATTATCACCGCGCCTCATCGGTCGACGAAGCCGTGGCGCTGATCGCCAAGGGCAGCGACGCCAAATTCCTCGCCGGCGGCCACACGTTGCTGCCGGTGATGAAGCAGCGGCTCGCAGCGCCGGGCGATCTCGTCGACATCGCCAAAATCCCGGCGCTGATCGGGATCGAGGCCAGCGGCGACACGCTGACCATCAAGGCGGCGACCACCTATTACGACATCATGCACAATGCCGACGTGAAGCGGCTGATCCCGGCGATCGCGCATCTCACCTCTGTGCTTGGCGATCCGGCGGTGCGCTATCGCGGCACCATCGGCGGATCGGTCGCCACCAACGATCCGGCCGCGGACTATCCGGCCGCGATCCTGGCGCTCAACGCCACGGTCAAGACCAACAAGCGCGAGATCCCGGCCGATCAGTTCTTCAAGGGGCTGTTCATGACGGCGCTGGAAGACAACGAGATGATCACCGCGATCTCGTTCCCGGTGCCGGAGAAGGCCGGCTACGCCAAGATGCGCAATCCGGCCTCGCGCTTCGCGCTGACCGGCGTGTTCGTCGCCAAGCTGAAGAGCGGCGAGATCCGCGCCGCCGCCACCGGCGCGTCGCAGGACGGCGTGATGCGGGTGCCGGTGATCGAAGACGCATTGAAGGCGAATTGGTCGGCGTCGGCGCTCGACGGCATCAAGGTCTCCGACGATGGCCTGATCGAAGACATCCACGGCACCTCCGACTACCGCGCCAACCTGATCAAGGTGATGGCACAGCGCGCGGTCCAGGCCGCAGGCTGAGTAATTCCACTCCACGGCAAGCGGCGCGCTGGTGGCGCGCCGCTTTGTTTTTTGTGCGGTGCCGCAGCATGGCGGCATGCGGCGCTGGGACGAAAAGTCACTTGCCCGGAGCACACCGGGCATGGTGATTGATCCTGACAACAACCGCTCCGCGCCGCGCGCGGACAACAACAATGGACACCCAAGGTGCAAGACACAGTGACCGCCTCCCCCAAGCCGACCACGAAAGCCAACGCCAGCGGGCCGCTCTCCGGCACCCGCATCGTCGAATTCGCCGGCATCGGGCCCGGCCCGTTCGGCTCGATGCTGCTCGCCGACATGGGCGCCGAGGTGATCACACTGGTGCGCGCCGGCCAGAAGCCACAGGGCGCCGCCGCGCGTGGCCGCACCGTCGTCACCGTCGACCTGAAGGACAAAGCCTCGGTCGCCGAGGTGCTGAATTTGCTCGATGGCGCTGACGCGCTGATCGAAGGCTATCGCCCCGGCGTGATGGAGCGCCTCGGCCTCGGCCCCGACGTGGTGATGGCGCGCAATCCGAAGCTGGTGTACGCGCGGATGACCGGCTGGGGCCAGACCGGCCCGCTGGCGCAGGCCGCCGGCCACGACATCAACTACATCTCGATCACCGGCGCGCTCGCGGCGATCGGCCCGAAGGAGCGGCCGGTGCCGCCGCTCAACCTGGTCGGCGATTTCGGCGGCGGCTCGCTGTATCTCGTCGTCGGCATCCTCGCCGGGCTGTTCGAAGCGTCGAAGTCCGGCAAGGGCCAGGTGGTGGATGCTGCGATGTGCGACGGCGCCGCCTCGCTGATCACGATGTTCTTCGACATGACCGCGGCGGGCCGCTGGAAGGAAGGCCGCGAGAGCAACATGCTCGATGGCGGCGCGCACTTCTACGGCACCTATGCATGCGCTGACGGCCAGTTCATCTCGATCGGCTCGATCGAGCCGCAGTTCTACGCGCTGCTGCGCCAGATCGCCGGGCTGACCGACGCCGACTACGACACCCAGATGGACATCAAGCAATGGCCGGCGCTGAAGCAGAAGCTCGCCGCGGTGTTCAAGACCAAGAGCCGCGACGAATGGTGCAAGCTGATGGAAGGCACCGACGTCTGTTTCGCCCCGGTGCTGACGATGTCCGAAGCCACCAAGCATCCGCACATGGTGGCGCGCGAGGTGTTCATCAATCACGAGGGCCACACACAGCCAGCCCCCGCCCCGCGCTTCTCCCGCACCCCCTCGGCCGCCCGCCCGCCGGTGCAGGCGCAGATCGGCGACGTGGTGAAGGCCTGGGGCGGGAAGTAACCGCCGCCTTCAGGCACCGTCATTCCGGGGCGCTCACGAACGTGAGCGAACCCGGAATCCAGACGTTATCATCACCTCGAGATTCCGGGTTCGCGCCTGGCGGCGCGCCCCGGAATGACGCTGCAAGGAACTACTCGCTCGCCGCCAGCACCGTGCCCTCGACCTCGCCGAAGCCGACGCGGTAGCCGTCGCCCTGGCACCAGCCGCGCATCACGAGGCTGTCGCCGTCTTCGAGGAAGCTGCGGCTCTCGCCACCCGGCAGCTGCAACGGCTCTGCACCGTTCCAGCTCAATTCCAGCAGACTGCCGAGTTGGTCTTTCTGCGGGCCCGACACCGTGCCGGAGCCGAGCAAATCACCGACGCTCATCGCGCAGCCGCTCGAGGCGTGGTGCACGAGCTGCTGCACCGACGACCAGTACATGTATTTGAAATTGGTGGCGCTGATCCGCGCCGGCTGCGGCATCGCCGGCGTCCGCAACGCGACTTCCAGCGCCATGTCGTAGTTGTTGGCGCCCTTCTGCTGCAGATACGGCAGCGGCGCCGGGTCCTGCGCCGGCCCAGCCACGCGAAACGGCTCCAGCGCCTCGCGGGTGACGATCCATGGGCTGATCGAGGTCGCGAACGCCTTGGCCTGGAACGGCCCGAGCGGCACGTACTCCCATTGCTGGATGTCGCGCGCGCTCCAGTCGTTGAGCAAAGTGAAGCCGAAGATCATCTCCTCGGCCTGCGCTTCGGTGAGCATCGAGCCCATCACCGAGAACTGCCCGACCACCACGCCGATCTCGAGTTCGAAATCGAGCCGCTTGCAAGGCCCGAAGCTCGGCAGCTCAGCCGACGGCGGCTTGAGCTGGCCGCGCGGGCGGTGAATCGCCGTGCCGCTGACCACGACGGTCGAGGCACGTCCGTTGTAGCCGATCGGAATGTGCAGCCAGTTCGGCAGCAGCGGATTGGATTTGTCGCGGAACATCGTGCCGACATTGGTGGCGTGTTCCTTCGACGAGTAGAAATCGGTGAAGCCCTCGACGCGGAGCGGCAGATGCAGCTTCACCTGGCGCACCGGCAGCAGCGCCTTGGCGCGCAACTCCGCATTGTCGCGCAGTTCGGCATTGTCGTGCCGGAGCAGCGCGCTGATCCGCGCCCGCGTGCTGCGCCACACGTTCGGCCCGAGCGCCATGAAGGCGTTGATCGAGCTTTGCGCGAACACGCCTTCCGGCAGATCGAGCAGCTTCGCAGCCTGCAATGCTGAAAGATCGAGCACATGATCACCGATCGCTACCCCGACCCGCGGCGATGGATGATCTGCGGTCGAGACCACACCGTAAGGCAGGTTCTGGATCGGAAAGTCGGATTCAGCCTTCACCTCAATGAAGGAGCGCAGACGCGGGTCGTTGGGATGCATGAAGGGTCCTGGGACGTTGAACGGTTCGGTCGATCGCGGAGCTCTTCACCCTCCCCTGGAGGGGGAGGGTCGGCACGCAGCCCGCGCAGCGGGATGCAGGACGGGGTGGGGGGTGCCGCGGGCACGGCGGATGAACTCTTCGCCACCCCACCCCGCTCGCTGACGCGAGCGCCCCTCCCCCTCCAGGGGAGGGTATTCGTCACGTTCACTCCGCATCCGGCTGCCGGCCCGGCTCAGCGGCGACGAAGGCGTCGAGCTTCATTGCTTCGGCTTCGATCTGGCGGATGCGTTCGAATGGGGCGAGGTCGGCATCGAAGCGGCGGGCGTTGAACACTTGCGGGACGATGCAGATGTCGGCGAGCGTCGGCCGATGGCCGAATGCGAACGGCCCCGGCGTCTGCGCCAGCCGCGCCTCGATCGCCGCAAAGCCCTGCTCGATCCATTCTTTCGACCAACGGGCGCGATCGATCTCGTCGACGCCGAGTTCGCTGAGCCGCTTCAGGATGCGCAGGTTTCCGATCGGATGGATATCGCAGGCCACCGCATAGGCGATCTCGCGCACGATGGCGCGAGCCTTTGGATCTTTCGGCAGCAGCGGCGGCTCGGGGTGGGTCTCATCGAGATACTCGATGATCGCCAGCGATTGCCCGACGTTGAACTCGCCCTCGCTCCAATACGGCACCAGGCCGGCCGGATTGATCCAGCGGAACGCTTCGAGATTCTGCTCGCCGTTGCGCAAATGCACGTAACGCTGCGCCACCACGATGTTCTTCAGGTTGAGCGCGATCCGCACCCGATACGCCGCGGAGGAGCGGAAATAGCCGTACAGCACCGCGGCGTCGTGATCCTGAGCTTTGGTCATGGCCGGTTCGGATCGAAGCGCTTTTCGAGGCCGTTCCAGCAGTCGGCGTAATCGTCCTGCAACAGACCGGAGGTCGCGGCGTATTCGGTGACGCGCTGCGGATAGCGGGTCTCGAACATGAACGCCATCGTGCCGGTCAGCTTCACCGGCTTCAATTCGCCATTGCTGGCATGATCGAACGCCTCGCGATCGGGCCCGTGCGGCAGCATCATGTTGTGCAGCGACGCGCCGCCGGGCACGAAGCCCTGCGGCTTGGCGTCGTACACGCCGTAGATCAGCCCCATGAACTCCGACATGATGTTCATGTGATACCACGGCGGCCGGAACGTGTTCTCGGCCACCATCCAGCGTTCGGGGAAGATCACGAAGTCGATGTTCGCGGTACCCGGCGTCTCGGACGGCGAGGTCAGCACGGTGAAGATCGACGGATCGGGATGGTCGAAGCCGATCGCGCCGACCGGCGAATAGGTTCGCAGGTCGTATTTGTACGGCGCGTAATTGCCGTGCCAGGCCACGACGTCGATCGGCGAGTGCGGCAGCTTGGTCACGTACAACGAGCCGCCCCATTTCACATACAGTTCGGTCGGTGTGTCCTTGTCTTCATAGGCGGCGACCGGCGTCAGGAAATCGCGCGAATTGGCGAGGCAATTGGCGCCGATCGGACCGCGCTCCGGCAGCGTGAACGCGCCGCCATAGTTCTCGCACAGATAACCGCGCGCCGGGCCATCGACCAGTTCGACCCGAAACTTGACGCCGCGCGGGATCACGGCAATCTCCGCCGGCTCGATGCTGATGACGCCAAATTCGGTGACGAGGCGCAGGCTGCCCTGCTGCGGCACAAACATCATCTCGCCGTCGGCATTGTAGAAATGCTGATCGACCATCGACTGGGTGATCAGATAGAGATGCGTCGCCATCCCGGCCTGGGTGTTGACGTCACCGGCGGTAGTCATGGTGCGCACGCCCTGCAGGAAGGTCAGCTTCTCGCTCGGCATCGGCGGCGGGTCCCAGCGCAGCTGCGCGATCGGCAGATCGTGCTCGAAGCACGGCGCTGAACGCCACAACCCCATATCGGTCTTGGCGAAGCGGCCGGAGTGCTTCACTGACGGGCGGATGCGATACAGCCAGCTCCGCTCATTGGCGCCGCGCGGTGCAGTGAACGGCGATCCGGACAATTGCTCGGCGTAGAGACCATAGGCGCAGCGCTGCGGCGAATTGCGTCCGACCGGCAATGCGCCGGGCAGCGCCTCGGTCTCGAACGAATTGCCGAAGCCAGACATGTAGCCGGGCGTGATGCCTTGCGATGAGCTGCCGAGGATCTGCGGCGCGGCATTGATGTTCATGGTCGTCCTCCGATCGGTTGGCGAGGGACGCGGCCGAAGCCGCGCTCGCGGTTCGGACTAACCGCCCTGCAGGGCGGCCCACATTTCGCGATCGCGCTCGGCAGTCCAGATCACCGGATCGTCGATGCCGGAGGCTTCGTCGAACGCGCGCGACACGTTGAACGGCAGGCAGTGCTCGTAGATGGCGAAGGACGCGAACTTCGGGTCCATCACCTCGCGGGTGGCGTCCCAGGTCTCCTTCAGACTGCGGCCTTTGGCGACCGAGAGCTCGGCAGCGCCGTACAGCGTGCCGACGAAATCGCGCGTCATCGCGATCGCCTCGCGCGTGGTCTCCAGCCCCTTCAGCGCGTCCCCGCGCCCGGGCGCGATCGCCTTCGGATTGAACTCACGGATTTCGTTCAGCGTCGCGGGCCATTCGCGCAAGTACGCGTCGCCGCAATAGCAGGCCGAGTGATACTCAACGAGGTCGCCGGTGAACATCACCTGCGCGTCCGGCACCCAGGCGACGATGTCACCTGACGTATGGCCAGCGCCGAGCTGCATCAGCCGCACCTCACGCTTGCCGAGGAAGACCGACATCTCGCCGTCGAATGCCAGCGTCGGCCAGGTCAACCCCGGAATGCTCTCGGCATCCTGGAACAGCCGCGGAAACCGGCCGTATTCCGAATCCCAATCCTGCTGGCCGCGCTCCTCGATCAGCCGATAGGTCTCCTGCGACGCGATGATGCCTTGCGCCTGATAGGCGGACGCGCCGAGCACCCGCACCGCATGATAGTGCGACAGCACCACATATTTGATCGGCTTGTCGGTAACGCTACGGACGCGCTCGATCACCTTATTGGCCATGGCCGGCGTCGCTTGCGCGTCAAACACCAAACAACCATCGTCGCCGACGATCACTGCCGAATTCGGATCACCCTCCGCCGTGAACGCGTACAGATCGAGCCCGATCTCGGAAAACGTCACCTTCTTCTCGGCGAGGTCGGTGGTGGAGGCAAAGCCTTTGGCCATGTGGGGTCCTTGTTAGTTGTCGACTCGTTCACGCGCTTGCGCGCTGATCGTTCCAGGTTCGTCATTCCGGGGCGCTCGCGCAGCGAACGAACCCGGAATCCCGAGCTGTTCTGCGACCGCCGCTTCTCACCATCACTTCGAGATTCCGGGTTCGCGCCTGACGGCGCGCCCCGGAATGACGAAGCTTGGGGCGATGAGCTTGCGCCGCGCGGTTTCGTTGACGCCGCTCACTCCCGTTGCCCCTCCACCACGCTCCGCTTCGCCAGCGCTGTCGCCTCGCGCAGCAGATCGAGATCGCCGAGGTGGTTGGCGAGGATCAGCACCAGCGCGGCGTCGAGTGAGGCGCTCTGCTCGTCGCTGAGGCCGCGATGCGCCTCGACGATCAGCCGATAGGCGGCATCGGGATCGGCGAAATTGCTTTTGGTCGACAGCACGGCCCTCATGGCAGAGCCCTCCCACATGCCCGCGCCAGCGCTGCGTCGATTGCAGCTTGCGTCGGATGGCGGAACCGGGCGGCGACGTAGCCGTCGGGGCGGAGCAGATAGGCGGCACCGGGTGTCGCGTCGTAGCGCACGGCAAAGACGCCGTCGTCGTCGCGCAGCGGCGCGTCACCGCCGATCCGGAGACTGCGGACGCCCTGCGGCACCGGCGCCGCGCTACCGTTGGCACGCTCCAGCAGCACGAAGCCGCCGCCGGCCTGCATGAAAGCTTCGGTCAGATAGATCGGCGCGCCGTCGGCCGTCTTCAGCGGCGCATCGCGCATCGCGGCTCCAGGCTCGGGCCCGCTGGTCCACACATCGGTGTCGCGGGTCGAGAGCGGCGAGTCGTAGACCGAGGGCGTCGATAGCCGCCCGGCGTTGACCATCCGCTTGGCGAATTCGACATCGTGCGCCAGCGCCAGCACCGCATCGCGCAGCCGGCGTTCCTGCTTGGAATGCGGCGCGATGAAATCGGTCGAGCGGGTGGAGTGACGGATGTTGTCGTCGGCCGCCTGGCTGCGCTCGATATCGTAGCTGTCGAGCAGGCTCGCCGGCGCCTGCCCGCGCAATATCAGATCGAGCTTCCAGGCGAGGTTCTCGCCGTCCTCCAGACCAGAGTTCGCACCGCGCGCGCCGAACGGCGACACCTGATGCGCCGAGTCGCCCGCGAAGATCACCCGCTCGTGCAGGAAGCGTTGCATCCGCCGGCATTGGAACTTGTAGATCGAGATCCACTCGAAGCTGAAATCGCCGTGTCCGAGCATCCGCTCGATCCGCGGCCTTACCCGCTCCGGCTGCCGCTCGACCGCGGCATCGGCCTCGGGCCCGATCTGCAGATCGATCCGCCAGACGTCGTCGGGCTGGCGATGCAGCAACGCCGATTGGCCGGAGTGAAACGGCGGATCGAACCAGAACCAGCGCTCGGTCGGAAACTCCGCCGTCATCTTCACGTCGGCGATCAGGAACTGATCCTCGAAGACTTCGCCGGCGAACTCGGCGCCGACCATGCCGCGCAGGCTGGAGCGGGCGCCGTCACAGGCAATCACATAGTCGGCGGCGAGCCGATACGGCCCATCCGGCGTCTCGATCGTCAGCTCGGCATGGTCGTTGTGCTGGGCAAGCGCCGTCACCTTGTTGCGCCAGCGCAGATCGATTCCCGGCAGTTGCTGCACCCGGCCGACCAGGAACGCCTCGGCGTAGTATTGCTGCAGATTGATGAAGGCCGGCATCTTGTGGCCGGTCTCCGGCAGCAGGTCGAAGCGGTACACCATCTCGTCGCGGCGAAAGATCTTGCCGACCTGCCAGACCACGCCCTTCTCGACCATCTGCGCGCCGACGCCGAGCCGGTCCCAGACTTCAAGCGCACGCTTGGAGAAGCAGATCGCGCGCGAGCCCTCGCCGATCCGGTCGGCATCGTCCAGCAGCACGACGTTCTGGCCGCGCTGCGCCAGATCGATCGCGAGCGACAATCCGACCGGGCCTGCGCCAACCACCACGACCGGATGGCGCGCGGGGGCCTGACGATCCTGATCCGGGTGCCGGCGATAGCCGAACTGAAAATGCTCCTGATGGGCCATCGGCCTCAGCCCTGCCGACCCGTCCCGTGCAAAGCGCTGGTCAAGGCGTCCTCCTGCGTGATAGTTTCATTTGCAACTATCTAAGCCGCAGTCGTCGCGCCGCGCAACCCGGCCCCGGAGATTTTTTTGACGAAGCTCGATTTGTTCTCGTTCGTGCCGTTTCAGCTCAACCGGCTGGCCGCGGAAGTCAGCGCCGCGCTGTCGGAGGAGTATCAGCAGCGCTACGGGCTGGATATTCCCGGCTGGCGCATTCTCGCGACCCTCGGTTTCCGCAACGATGCCTGCACGGCGCAGTTCATTGCGCAGTGCACACGCACCCACAAATCGACCATCAGCCGTGCGGTAACCGGCCTGTTAGAGCGCGAACTGATCGAACGCGTCGAGAACGAGGATGACCGCCGCGAGTTTCGGCTGCGCCTCACCAAGAAGGGCCGCGCGCTGTATCACGAGCTGGTGCCGCGGCTGAAACGCAAGGAACAGGAGATCCTG
This sequence comes from Rhodopseudomonas sp. P1, assembly GCF_039642825.1. NCBI lineage: Bacteria > Pseudomonadati > Pseudomonadota > Alphaproteobacteria > Hyphomicrobiales > Nitrobacteraceae > Rhodopseudomonas > Rhodopseudomonas sp. P1. The sequence continues at coordinate 5,127,855 of NZ_CP088006.1, forward strand.
TCCTGCCTGTCCGCGCGGGAGCGCGACCAGTTGGCCACAGCTCTCGGCAAGATCGAGCGGCATCTGAACCTGATCCAGGCCAGCCACGACCATTCCGAGACGGCGCCGGCAAAGCTGCCGGCGTCGGTCGGATAGCGCTTCCCGGTCCACGCGTCGCGATCTGGAAATACCGGGCTGCTAGGACGATAGGAGCCGCCACCGGGGATGATTGACAGGCGCAGCGACGGCGAGGTGAGGTGAGGTGAGATGCGATGCACAAAACTGAGTTGATCGTCTCGTCCACGCAGCCCCGCCTCTGCAGGTCCCGCATCGCATGAAGATCCGTCTCGGTTTGATCGTGCTTGTACTCGCCGCGATGATTGCGGCGCCGCGCTCCTCTGCGGCGGATAGTTCGGCGCCGCGGGTCGCGCTGGTGATCGGCAACAGCAAATATCCGGATGCCGACAAGCCGCTAAGCCAGGCGGTCGGCGATGCCCGCGAATTTGCAGACGAGCTGAAGCGTGCCGGCTTCGATGCCGAACTCGGCGAGGACCTGAGCGGCGATGCGATGCGACGCGCGTTCGACCGGCTGTATCAGCGGACCAAACCCGGCGCAGCCGCGCTGGTGTTTTTCAGCGGCTTCGGCATCCAGTCGGGCCGGCAGAGCTACCTGATCCCGGTCGATGCGCAGATCTGGACCGAGCCCGACGTGCGGCGGGACGGCATCGCGCTCGAGAGTGTTCTCAATGAGCTGAATAGTCGCGGCGCATCGGTCAAAATTGCGCTGGTCGACGCCTCGCGCCGCAATCCGTTCGAGCGCCGCTTTCGCAGTTTCTCCGCCGGCCTCGCTCCGGTGATCGCTCCGAGCGGCTCGCTGGTGATGTACGCCGCCGCACTGAGCGCGGTCGTCACCGACAATGACAGTGCGCATAGCCCGTTCGTCAGCGCGTTGCGCGAGGAAATCCGCGTGCCGGGGCTCTCCGCCGAGGAGGCGCTCAATCGCACCCGGACAGCGGTCGCCCGGGCCTCGCGCGGCGAGCAGGTGCCGTGGATCTCGTCCTCATTGGCTGAAGATTTCATCTTCGTCCCCGGCGCCGCGACGGCAGAGAAACCGACCGCAGAGAAACCGACGGCCGCCACTGCGCCGGTGGAAGCCGCCAAGCCGGCACCAGCACCACTGGAGGCCAAGCCCCCGCAGACCACGGAAGCAAAGCCGGCGAGCGGCGACGACGACAAGCTGGTGCTGGCGCTCGCCAGCGATCCGACGGTGAAATCGCTGACCGCGCAGATTGTGGACAAGCCGTCCGACGGCAATGCGTATTACCGGCGGGGTCAGGTCTATGCCAGCAAGGGTGCCTACCGGAGCGCCATCAAGGACTTCGACGAAGCGATCCGGCTGAACGGCAAGGACGTCGAAGCCTACAACAACCGCTGCTGGGTGCGGACCGTGATCGGCGAACTCGAGCCCGCGCTCGCCGACTGCGATCAGGCCCTGCTGCTGCGTCCGAACTTCGTCGATGCGCTGGATAGCCGCGGGCTGTTGCATCTGAAGAGCGGCCGCGACAAAGCCGCGATCGCCGACTTCGACGCCGCGCTCAAGATCAATCCACGTCTGACTTCGTCGCTGTACGGCCGCGGGCTGGCGCGCAAGCGGATCGGGCTGGCCTCCGAAGGCGAGATCGACCTGACCACCGCCAAAAAGCTCGATCCCAATATCAGCAAGGAGTTCGCCGGCTACGGTGTGAAGTAGGCGTGACAGTTTCGCTTCACCGTCTCCCGGCGTTGAACCTGCCGCCGCGATGGCGCGACGATCAGGAAACACGCGATCCAGATCCTCCGCCAGCGAACGCCCGCCAATCGCAGGAGACCGAACGATGACCAGGAAGACCGCAGCCCGACACCGCGCTCTGCTCGGCGCTTTAATCCTCGGTCTCGGCGCAGTTCTCCCGTTTGGCGCCGCATCAGCCGGAGAGGTGACGTCGGACCAGATCGTGCGGGCGCTGACGCCAAACAAGCCGCTGACCCGCAGCCTGTCGGCCGCACAGCCCGTTGCTGCGACCACCGATCCAACTCAGGCTAAGTTCGTCGACGGTCTGCGCAACCGGCCGACACGATCGCTGTCGTCCGCCGAACGCACCCAGATCGCCGAGATCACCAAGGACAAGCCGAACATCGATCTCGAAATCACCTTCGACTACAACTCCGCCACGATCAGCCGTCAGGCAGCGCCGGCGGTCGAAGCACTCGGCAAGGCACTGTCCAGCGCCAATCTGAAGGGCGCAACCTTCGTGGTTGCCGGCCATACCGACAGCGTCGGCAGCGACACGTTCAATCAGGACCTGTCGGAACGTCGCGCCGATACCATCAAGCGGGTGCTGGTCGAGAAGTACGGCATCGCGGGCGCCGACCTCGTCACCGTCGGTTACGGCGAGAGCCGGCTGAAAGATCCGGCGCATCCCGACAGCGGCGTCAATCGCCGGGTGCAGGTGGTCAACATGTCGGATCAGAGCGCCGCGGCCAAATGAGCAGCGTTCCAGCTGATACCGGCGTCGCTTCAAGGCGTTCCGCTGCCGCGGGACGCCTTCGCTGTTTTGTCACTATTGGTCGGTGTATAGAGGGCCCGGCGCGCCCGCGCGCGAAACCGGACTAACGCAAGGCCTGTCGAAAGTTCGCCGAGTACCAAGATGATCAATGCGTGGATCCGCCCGAACCTGTCGCCGGCACGCGCTGCGATCGCCGCCGGCCTGCTCTGTGGCCTGGTCACGATGGCTCGTGCGGATCAGCCTGCCGGCAATGCCGGTGTGCAGGTCATCGTCGCCAAGGCGACCAGCGCCTGCTTCTCCGACAAGGTTCGAGTCACCGGCTTCGTCGTGCCGCGCAAGGAAGCGGTGGTGATCGCCGATAGCGACGGCCGCGTCACCGACGTGCTGGTGCGCGAGGGCGATGTCGTCACCGACAATCAGGATCTCGTTCGAGTGACTGGCCCCGGCGGCAACAGGACGCTGAAGGCGCCGGCCGCCGGCCTGATCACCGAGGTGCGGACGATCCCCGGCGCACCTGCTTCGCCGCTCGCAGGACCGATGTTGCGGATCGCGGTCGGCAATGACCTCGAAATCGATGCCGAAGTGCCGAGCATTCACGCCCTCAAGGTCGGCCCCGGTGCCACCGCACGGATCAGCCGTGACGACGGCACCGACCTCACCGGCACGGTGCGGCTCGCCGCGCCGCAGATCGACCGCAAGACTCAATTCGGCCAGGTGCGGATTGCGCTCGCCGCCTCACCCGCCCTCAAGGTCGGGATGTTCGCGCGCGTCACCATAGATGCGCGGCGAAGCTGCGGCGTCGCGATTCCGCGCTCGGCGATCGACCACGCCACCGTGCAGGTTGTGAAGGACAACATCGTCGAAACCCGCGCGGTCAAAGTCGGCCTGACCTCCGATCAAGCGATCGAGATCATCGACGGGATCCGCGAAGGCGAGATCGTGGTGGCCGACGCCGGCACCTCGCTGCACGACGGCGACCGCATCAAGCCGATCTTCACCGACGATTCCGAGCGACCGAAAGCGCGCTGATGGGCCTCAACGTTTCCTCCTGGTCGATCCGGCATCCGCTGCCCTCGATCGTGTTCTCGATCATCCTCTTGGCGCTCGGCTGGATCAGCTTCACCAAGCTGGCGGTGACACGGCTGCCGAGCGCCGATATCCCGGTGATTTCGGTTGCGGTTTCGCAGTTCGGCGCGGCGCCGGCCGAGCTGGAAGCGCAGGTCACCAAGACCATCGAGGACGGCGTCTCCGGCGTCGAAGGCGTCCGCCATATCGCTTCCTCGATCACCGACGGCCTGTCGGTGACGACGATCCAGTTCGCGCTGGAAACCAACACCGACCGCGCGCTCAACGACGTCAAAGACGCAGTGACGCGGGTCCGCGCCAACCTGCCGCAGAATATCAACGAGCCGCTGATCCAGCGCGTCGACGTGATCGGCCTGCCGATCGTCACCTACGCGGCGATCTCGCCCGGCAAGACGCCGGAGCAACTGTCCTGGTTCGTCGACGATGTCGTCAAACGCGCGCTGCAGGGCGTGCGCGGCGTCGCGCAGGTCGAGCGCATCGGCGGCGTCGAGCGAGAGATTCTCGTATCGCTCGATCCCGACCGGCTCAAAGCCGCAGGGCTGACCGCGCTCGACGTGTCGCGCCGGCTGCGCGGCACCAATGTCGATCTCGCCGGCGGCCGCGCCGAGATCGGTAACAACGATCAGGCGATCCGCACCCTCGCCGGCGCCCGCACGCTCAACGATCTCGCCGGCACCATGATCAGCCTGAATGCCGGCGGCGAGGTGCGGCTCGACGATCTCGGCACCGTCACCGACACCATCGCGGCGCGCCACACCTTCGCGCGCTTCAACGGCGAGCCGGTGGTGGCGCTCGGCATCAAGCGCTCCAAGGGCGCCAGCGACGTCGTGGTCGCCGAGGCGGTGCAGAAGCGGATCGACGCGCTGAAGGCGCAATATCCCGACGTCGAATTGAAGCTGATCGACACCTCGGTCGACTACACCAAAGGCAATTACGAGGCGGCGATCTCGACGCTGTTCGAGGGCGCGATCCTGGCCGTGATCGTGGTGTTCCTGTTCCTGCGCGACTTCCGCGCCACCGTGATCGCGGCGATCTCGCTGCCGCTGTCGATCTTCCCGGCGTTCTGGGCGATGGACATGCTGGGGTTCTCGCTGAACCTCGTCAGCTTCCTTGCGATCACGCTGTCGACCGGCATTCTGGTCGACGACGCCATCGTCGAGATCGAGAACATCGTCCGCCACATGCGGATGGGCAAGTCGCCGTATCAGGCGGCGATCGAGGCCGCCGATGAGATCGGCCTCGCGGTGATTGCGATCTCGCTGACCATCATCGCGATCTTCGCGCCGGCCAGTTTCATGTCCGGCATCGCCGGGCAATTCTTCAAGCAGTTCGGCATCACCGTCTCGGTGCAGGTGTTCTTCTCGCTGCTGGCGGCGCGCTTCGTCACGCCGGTGCTGGCGGCGTATTTCCTGAAGGATCATCCGCATGTCGAGAAGCCGCCGGGCCGTGTGCTGCGCGCCTATACGCACGTCGTCACCTGGTCGGTGCACCATTATTACATCACAGTGCTGATCGGGCTCGGCATCTTCGCCGCCTCGATCTGGAGCATCGTGCTGCTGCCGCAGGGCTTCCTGCCGGCGCAGGACACCGCACGCTCGGTGCTGGCGATGCAACTGCCGCCCGGCACCCAAATCGGCACCACCGAGAAGACCACCGAGGCGATCGTCAAGCTGCTGCGCGAGCGGCCCGAGGTGAAAAGCGTATTCGTCGATGGCGGCCGGGTGCCGCCGGGCATCCAGGAAGTCCGCCGCGCCTCGCTGATCATCAACTACACGCCGAAGCACGACCGCTCGATCACCCAGCGCGACCTCGAACACGCGATCAGCAGGCAGCTCGATCAGGTGCCGGACATCCGCTACTGGTTCCTCGACGAGAACGGCCTGCGCGCGATCTCGCTGGTGGTGACCGGCGACGACAGCGCCGTCGTCAACAACGTCGCCCAGGAACTCGCCTCACAGATGAAGCGGATTCCGCTGATCTCCAACGTGATCTCGGAAACCGCGCTGGATCGGCCCGAATTGCGGATCCGCCCTCGCGCCGATCTCGCCGCCCGGCTCGGCGTCTCGACCGAGAGCCTGTCCGAGACCATCCGGGTTGCGACCATCGGCGACGTCGGCCCGGCGCTCGCCAAATTCGACGCCGGCGACCGGCTGGTGCCGATCCGGGTGCAGCTCGAGGATTCGGCGCGCGGCGAGCTCGCCACGCTCGAACAGCTTCAGGTGCCGATCTATGGCGGCCGCGGCGCGGTGCCGCTGTCGGTCGTCGCCGACGTCAAATTCGATCAGGGCCCGACCAGCATCAACCGCTATGACCGGCTGCGCCAGGCGACCGTCGCGGCCGACCTGGTCGGCAATTCTGCGCTCGGCGACGCCACCAAGCAGATCAATAAGCTGCCGGTGATGAAGTCGCTGCCGAAGGGCGTCAAAGTCAGCCCCTCGGGCGATGCCGAGAACCTCGCAGAACTGTCGGACGGCTTTGCCACCGCGATCAGCGGCGGCCTGATGATGGTCTATGCGGTGCTGGTGCTGCTGTTCGGCACCTTCCTGCAGCCGATCACCATCCTGTTCTCACTGCCGCTGTCGATCGGCGGCGCGATCGGGGCGTTGCTGCTGACCGGCAAACAGCTCACCACGCCGGTGTGGATCGGCATCCTGATGCTGATGGGCATCGTCACCAAGAACGCCATCATGCTGATCGAATTCGCCATGGAGGCGATGCGCGAGGGCAAGAGCCGCGACGCCGCGATCATCGACGCCGGCCAGAAGCGCGCCCGCCCGATCGTGATGACCACGATCGCGATGGTGGCCGGCATGACACCGAGCGCGCTGGCATTCGGCGCCGGCGGCGAATTCCGCTCGCCGATGGCGCTGGCGGTGATCGGCGGCCTGATTTTCTCCACGGTGCTGTCGCTGATCTTCGTGCCCGCGGTGTTCATGATGATGGACGACGTCGGCCGCGGCTTCTGGGCGGTCGGCAAGCGACTGCTTAGCGGCAGCGCGCGTGACGCGGCCGAAGCCGTGCCGGCGGCGGCGACACCATTGGCCGGCACCGAGCCGGCGCCGACGACTAAGAAGTCGTCGTTCTGGCGTGGCTAGGACGGCGCGGATCAGCGGGCAGCCGGATGCGTAAGGAGCCGAGATGAAGCCGATCAGGATCGCAGGCGCCATGGCGGCTCTGCTCCTCGTCGCGGCCACGCTGCTGATCGCGATCGGGATTCCGGCCGGCGCGCTGACCGGCGCAATCCAGAGCCGGATCGAGCGCGATACCGGCTACCGGGTGACGATCGCCGGGACCGGCACCGTCCGGCTGTTTCCGGCGGTCGCGCTGACCTTGCACGATGTCAGTGCCGAATTGCCGGGCGGCCGCACCACCGACCCGAGGCTGAAGATCGCCACCGTCCGCGCCGAACTGCCGCTGACCAGCCTGATCTCGGGGACGCCGCGGCTCACCGAACTGACCCTGATCAGTCCGGAACTCCACCTGCCGCTGCGGCGCCGGCGCGACGAGGTCGCGGCCACGCCAGCGCCCGCGCGTAAAGGCCGCGTCGAGCTCGCCGACATCGAACGGATCGTGGTTCAGGACGGCGTCGTGGTGATGACGAGTGCGGCCGACCGCGTCGAACGCCGCATTGCCGGCATTCAGGCAGACATCGAACGTGAGGATACCGACGGGCCGATCACCGCCAGCGGCTCGGCAACGCTCGGCCGCTCGCCGGTGTCGTTCGAACTCACCGCCACGCCGCCTGCCGATGACAAGCAGCCGATGCTGATCGATCTCACGCTCGACGCGCCGGGGCTGCTGACGTCGCGGCTCAGCGCCAAAGCGGAAGCGCGGCTCCGCGGCACCACGCTGGCGATCAACGGCGTCAGCGGCAGACTGGGCGATGCTCCGTTCAACGGCTGGGCCTCGGTGGACGTCGCCGGCAAGCCGCTGGTCAAGCTCGACCTCGACTTTCAGCGGCTCGACCTCGTCGCCATCACCCGGACCGCGCCTCCCGGCTCGCCATGGAGCGAAACGCCGATTGATCTCGCCGGCCTGAACTACGTCGATGCCGAACTGCGGCTGTCCGCCACCGAGCTGAACATCGGTCCGGCTCGGGTCGCACCGGCCTCGGCCGACGCCAAGCTCGCCGGCGGCGTGCTCACGGTGCAAGCGAGCCGTCTCGCCGCCTATGGTGGACAAGCGACCGGGACGCTGGCGATCGACGCCTCCGGCGCGGTGCCGACATTCGACCTGCAGGGCGATCTCAGCGGCGTGCATGCGTTGCCGCTGCTCGACGGGCTGGCCGATTTCGACCGGCTCGATGGCCGGCTGCAGGCCAAGCTGGCGCTGCGCAGCAGCGGGGGCAGCGCGCGCGCGATCGCATCCGGCCTCAGCGGCAGCGCCGCGGTCGGACTTCGCGACGGCGCGATCCGAGGCATCGACGTCACCCGGATCATCCGCAATCTGACTGCGCATACCCAGGACGGCTGGCAGATCGCCCCGACCGACGCCACCGATCTCAGCGAATTCGCCGCCTCGTTCCAGATCGCCCAGGGCAAGGCCGAGACCTCCGATCTGAAGCTCGCCGGTCCGCTGGTGCGGATGACCGGCGCCGGAGCGATCGACCTGCCGACCAAAACGCTGGCGCTCAAAGTAGAGCCCAAGCTGGTGCTGACAACGCAGGGACAGAGCGCGTTGGAGCGAAGTGTTGCGCCCGCCCCCGAGCCGATCGGCTTCGGCATTCCGGTCAGGATCGAAGGACCGTGGATCGCGCCGCGCATCTTCCCCGATATCGCCGGCGTGCTCGATGATCCTGATGCGGCGTATCAGCGTTTGCGCGAGATCGGCAGCGGTCTGTTCGGCCTGCTCGGCAGCAGCCGCGGCGATCGCAACAACTCAGGCGACGCCGACGGCTCCGGCGACGACAACGGGGCAGCGGTGAACGCGATTATCAAGCAGCTGTTCGGACGGTGACGATCGATGCGAACCGGCAAGATCACGACCAGCGGAACGCGAGAGAGCAAAGCTTGGATGGCATCGAGGCAAGGATCCATCATGACGCGACCGATCACTGATCCTCTCCGTGCCGATCTCCAGCGTGCAGCGCTGCTGGCTCTGGCGATCACGTCCGCGCTGACATCTCCGGTCAGCGCCCAGGGAAACGAAACCGCCGCACAGACCGTCACGGTCTTTCCCGCCGCCAAGGCCTGCTTTCCGGCGGTGGTCGAGGTGTCGGGATTCCTGATCCCGCGCGACGAAGTCTCGGTGCGACCGGACCGGCCCGGCGCCAAGATCAGTGACGTGCTGGTCGACCCCGGTGAGACCGTCACCCAGGGCCAAGCCCTGGCGAAGCTCGACGGCGGCAGCACGGTGCAGGCGCCGGTCGCAGGCCTGGTGTCGGCCTCGACCGCATTGATCGGCGCTCCGGCGTCGCCCAAGGGCGAAGCGCTGTTCACCATCGTCAGCCGCGGCGAGTTCGATCTCGTTGGACAGGTGCCGACCCGCGACATGCCGCGGCTGTCGGTCGGCCAAACCGCGACCGTGAAGGTGGTCGGCGACAAGAACGAGCTGCAAGGCAAGGTCCGCCGCATCTCCGCCACGGTGGAGCCGAAAACCCAGCTCGGCAACGTGTTCGTCGGCATCAGCTCGGACAAGCGCCTGCTCGCCAACGCCTCCGGCCGAGCCACCATCAAGACCGGCGAGAGCTGCAACATCTCGGTGCCGCTCACCGCGGTGATCTACAATCCGGTCGGCACCATCGTGCAGGTCGTGCGGCGCCAGGTGGTCGAAACCCGACGGGTCGAGATCGGCCTGATGAATGGCGGCAACGTCGAAATCCGCGAGGGTCTGAAGGAAGGCGACATCGTGGTCGAACGCGCTGGCGCGCTGCTCCGCGAAGGCGATGCGGTACGCCCGGTGCTGGCCGCAGGCGCCTCGGCGAAATAACACCGAAGCACCTGACGGCTTCGGCCGCGACCGATCCGCCGCGAAGGGTTACGGCAACGAGCTATCGAACCAGGGACAAGCGCGGCTGGGGCACCCGCTCCTTGTCGGCGAACACCGCGTAGTACAACGCGTAGGCCCAGCCGATTCCGGTCCAGCCGAGCAGCAGATTGCCGACGTAGAGCCCCCATTTGTATTCGACGTCGCGCGCGAACGCGATCAGAATTGGCGCGCAGTACAACGCAGCAGCAACGAGATACATCGACCAGACGATCGCCGGCATATTGGCGTCGTAGGGCAGTCCAGCCAGTGCAGACATTGTCTTCCTCCATGAGACCTGATGAGAAACGGCACTGTCTTTCCCTTTGGAGCTGACGAGCAAACTGACGGGGCCGCTCCAGCGGCAACCCGACGAGGGATTATCGTTGTGTCGACTGTGCGAAAGACGCACCGCAGCAAACTTTGTTTGAAATCAAAAATGCACCACGAAGGGCTGCGGCACTTCAACGCGGCAACAGGCCGGTGATACCAGATCAAGGCATACGGCAGGTATCAGCGCGCCGTTCGCGACTGATATCAGGAATAATAGTCAGCAAAGTTGCCACACCCGAGACACATCGCACCTGTTGCACCCTACTGCGCCTCTTCTCGTAACCCCGCCCCGAATCGCATCAACGGCGCGAGAGGCGACTGCGTAGTTAGCACAGGTCCGCCCCGCTCATCGGCATTTGCCGCCTTGGTAGTCCCACGAGTAACGCAACTGGTGCACCGTGGGGTATTTAGGAACTCGTTCATTGAACCGAGACGCCGCTCCGGGATTCCACAATCTCCCGCTGGTGAGTGAATTATGCGGCTTCGACCTGAGAGGCTTAGATGCGACTTTCAATCACCCGAGCGGTTCTGATGTTCGGCCTCATCATCGGCACAGGCCTGGGTGCGATTTTCGGGGCGAGCCTGTACGGCCTTTCCCAGCTCAAGGTCGGCGGACCGCTGTATGAGCAGATCAAGCTCGGCAACGATCTGGTGGCCGATATCCTGCCGCCGCCCGCCTATGTGATCGAAGCCTATCTGGAGGCGACACTGGCGCTGGAAGACCCCGGCTCCTCCGCGCTTCACCGCGAGCGGCTCGGCCGCCTCAAGAAGGAGTACCAGGAACGTCACGCTTTCTGGAGCAAGGCACCGCTGGAGCCGGCGATCAAGGCCCGGCTGATCGACGATTCCGACCGCGAGGTGCAGAAATTCTGGCGCATCGTCGATGCGAGCTTGCTTCCGGCGATCGAGGCCAAGGACCCGGACACGTCGATGCAGGCCTATAAGGATCTGACCGCCGCCTACACGGCGCATCGCGCCATCATCGACGATATCGTCAAGCGCACCAACGACCTCAACGCCGCGACCGAAGCCGCGACGGCGGTCCGGGTGACCGACCTCAATTATCTGCTGTGGGGCGTGTCCGGCATCGTGTTCCTGCTGTTCGTGGCGGGGCTGACGGCGATCGTCAAAGGGGTGATCGTCCCAATCACCGGGATGACCGAGGTGATGCGGCGGCTGGCGAGCGGCGATCGGGCTGTTGCGATTCCGGCGATCGAGCGCGGCGACGAGGTCGGCGCGATGGCGCGGGCCGTTCAGGTGTTCAAGGACAACGCACTGCGGGTCGAAGCCATGGAGTCCGAGCAGGGCATCAAGGCGCGAGCCGATGCCGACCGCCGCGCCGAGATGCACAAGATGGCCGACGATCTCGACCGCGCCATCGGCCGCATCGTGCAGACCGTGACCTCCACCTCCACCGACATGGAAGCCGCAGCGAGACAACTCGAGAGCGGGGCCGAGACGACGCAGCACTTGGCGACGACGGTGGCGGCGGCTTCGCAGCAATCCTGTGCAACGGCGCAATCCGCGTCCGTGTCCTGCAACGAGGTAGCCTCATCGGCCTCGCAGATTGGTCAGCAGGTCCGGCAATCGCAGAACATCTCGCAGGCCGCCGTCCGGCAGGCGCAGGAAACCAACGCGCGGATCGCCGAGCTGTCGAAAGCGGCCGGGCGCATCGGCGATGTGGTGGATCTGATCAACGCGGTCGCGTCCCAGACAGACCAACCTGCTGGCGCTCAACGCCACCATCGAAGCCGCGCGCGCCGGCGAGGCGGGCCGCGGCTTCGCCGTCGTGGCCGCCGAGGTGAAGGCGCTGGCGGCGCAGACCGCGCGCGCGACCGACGAGATCACCGAACAGATCGCCCAGATGAAGGCGGCGACCGAATCCTCGGTGTCGGCGATCGAGGCGATCGGCAACACCATCCTGCAGATCTCGGAGATTTCGGATTCGACCGCCTCGGCTGTCGACCACCAGGGCGCCGCGATGCGCGAGATCGCCAGCACGGTGCGGCAGTCGGCGGATGCGGCGACCGAAGTCTCGAGGACGATCGGGGCGGTCCGCGAAGGCGCCGAGAAAACCGGCGCGGCCTCCACGCATGTGCACGATCTCGCCGCCGCGCTGCTGGCGGAAAGCCGCCATCTCAAGACCGAGGTCGATCGTTTCTCGGCCGCGGTGCGAGCGGCCTGATCGCATAGCCCGGCGCCGCGCTTGTTGATCTTACGCGCTGCGCGCCAGCGCGCCGTCGATCATCGCCACCGCATTGCTGACGCCGTAGACGGCGACGAACGAGCCGAACCGCGGCCCCTTCTCCTGGCCGAGCAGCACCTGGTACAGCATGTTGAACCAGTCCAGCGAGACGCCGGGCTTGCCGTCCTTGGCGGTCTTCTTGTGATCGAGGAACGGTTCGCGGCGGCCGATCTCGTACACCACGTCCTGAATCGCCTCGGCGGTCGCGTCCGCCGGCAGCTGTGACAAGGCATCGCGCAGATCCTGCAGCGCGGCGCGCTCGGCGTCGGTCGGATCGCGGAACACTTTGGTGGGCGCCACGAAGTCGCGGTAGTAATTGATCGCGTAGCCGACCATCGCATCGAGCTTGGGATGGCTCTGCGGCGTCACGCCCGGCCGATAGCGGCCGATGAAACCCCACAGCGTATCGGCGTTTTCGGCATTGGACGACGACACCAGCGTCAACAGCAGCTGGAACGTCACCGGCATGTCGGCCTGCGGCGGATTGCCGGAATGGATGTGCCAGACCGGGTTGGCGAGCCGCTGCTTCAGATCCTGCCGCGCGTAGCCATCGAGGAACTGCTGATACTCGTCGACATTGCGCGGGATCACGTCGAAATACAGCCGCTTTGCCGCCTTCGGCTCGCGATACATGAACAGCGACAGCGATTCCGGCGACGCGTAGCGCAGCCATTCCTCGATGGTCAGGCCGTTGCCCTTCGACTTCGAGATCTTCTGGCCCTTGTCGTCAAGGAACAGCTCGTAGTTGAAGCCTTCCGGCGGCGTGCCGCCGATCGCCTGGGCGATCTTGCCGGACAGCTTCACGGAATCGATCAGGTCCTTGCCCGCCATCTCGTAGTCCACGCCGAGCGCGGTCCAGCGCATCGCCCAGTCCGGCTTCCATTGCAGCTTGCAATGGCCGCCGGTGACCGGAACGGTGATGCGTTCATTGGTTTCCGGATCGTCGTAAGATATCGTACCGGCCTTGACGTCGTGCGCGACGATCGGAACCTGCAGCACCACGCCGGTGCGCGGGCAAATGGGGAGGAATGGCGAGTAGCTGGCGGCGCGCTCCTCGCGGAGCGACGGCAGCATGATCGCCATCACCTTCTCGAGCCGCTCCAGCACCTTCAGCAGCGTCGCATCGAACCGGCCCGACTTGTAGTAATCGGTCGCTGAGGCGAACTCGTAGTCGAAGCCGAAGGTGTCGAGGAAGGCGCGCAGCCGCGCGTTGTTGTGGGCGCCGAACGAATCATGGGTGCCGAACGGATCCGGCACGCTGGTCAGCGACTTGCCGAGATTCTTCTCCAGCAGCTCCTTGTTCGGCACGTTGTCCGGCACCTTGCGCAGGCCGTCCATGTCATCCGAGAACGCCAGCAGCTTGGTCTTGATCTTGTCGTCGGTCAGCACACGGAAGGCATGGCGGACCATCGTGGTGCGCGCGACCTCGCCGAACGTGCCGATATGCGGCAGCCCCGACGGACCGTAGCCGGTCTCGAACAGCACCTCGTCCTTCGGATGCTTCTTCAGCCGGTTCACCAGCGCGCGCGCCTGCTCGAACGGCCAGGCATTGGATTGTTCGGCGAGGGTGCGCAGCTCGGAAGCGCTCGGAAGGTCGATCGTCGTCATTCAGGTCTCCAGCCGCCCTTGAAGGCGGGTCTTTCAAAACGGGCTGACGGAAAAATACCGGAGCCACAAGTCGGTGTACTGGCCCTTTTCCCAAACCCGGAACAGCGCCCAATTCAGCGCCTGGCGCAACGTGTCGTTGCCCTTGCGCACCGCGATGCCGACGCCCTCGCCGAAATAGCGGCTCTCCAGGAACGGAGCGCCGGAGAATGCGCAGCAGTTCTCCGAGTCGGTGCCGTTGATCCAGAACGCCAGCGAGATCGCGTCGCCGAAGATGAAATCGACTTCGCCCCGCTTCAGCGCGGTCCGCAGCGCCTCGGCATTCGGATAGGAATGCAGCTCGGCGTCGGTGAACATCGCCTTCAGATAGGCCTCATGCGCCGAGCCAGCGACCGCGCCGACCTTGCGGCCTTCGAGATATTCCGGCCGCATCTCCCGCATCACCGCATCCTTGCGGGCAACGAAGCGCGCCGGCGTGCGATAGTAGGGATCGGTGAAATCCAGCTTGGTGCGGGTCTGCGGCGTCACCGCCAGCGACGCGATGATGGCGTCGCCGCGATTGCCGGCGAGCGCGTCGAGCAGGGTCTCGAACTTCCGCATCTGCACCGTGCAGGTGATCTTGATCTCGTCGCACAGCGCGCGGGCCAGATCGACGTTGAACCCCGCCGGATTGCCGTCAGCCCCGGTGAAGTTGAACGGTGGGTAATCGACCTCGGTCAGGAACCGGATCATCGTCAGGCGTGACATATCCGGCCGCTCCGGCCGCCGCCGCGGATCCCAAAACCCCGGCACCGCATGCGCGGTCGCATCCGCAATCGCCTTCGCCTCGGGCGCGGTCTCCGCGGCCCGCGCGACGCCAGGCGTCAGCAGCGCGGCCGCGGCGAGCGCCAGCGCCGCCACGGCTGCGCGCCAGACGGCCGGTCGGCCATTGATCAACATCGCAATCTGTGGTTGCATAGTCAGGGGTTCCGCACCGGCGGTCTTATAGACCATCCGACGCGAGACGCGAGTATCGTTTGCGTAAGAGCGTGCTATGGTCGGGACCGACCACGCCGGACTGCACGAGACTATGAGCGACGGGCGCGGCGATGGTGAGGCAATCGCCCCATGGCCCGGGCCGCCCCGCTTTCTCGCCGCCCGGCCTGCCCTCGTCAGCAACGACAATTATCCGGACGAGCAATGGCGCGGGGCTACCGACCGACAATCCGAAGCGATCGCAGCGCCGGAGCTGGATTGCCTGCGCGGCGTGCTGTCGCCGGCACTGCTGCAGGCCGCCGCGCGGCGCGCCAGAGACCTCGACATCGGTGCCGACCGCGTCCTGATTCAGCAGGGCCTGATCGAGGAGGAAGCGTATCTCCGCTATCTCGCCCGCTGGCTTCGCCTCAGTTTCGAAGACTTCGGCGCGTTCGGCCGCGCTGACTGTCCGCTGGAGGACACGCAAATCTCGTCTGCCACTGCGACCGGAATCGTGCCGCTCCGGGTCGATGGCGAATTGATCTGGGTGGTGGCGCCGCGACATCTTGCGAGCCATCGGCTGTGCAGGCTGCTGGACGACCATCCTGACACACGCTCGCGGCTGCGATTGGCCTCGACGGCGAACCTGGAGACCTTTCTGGCGCGGCAGGGCGAGCGCGCGCTGGCCAGTATCGCCAGCGCCGATCTGCACCAGCGCCATCCGATGCTGTCGGCGGCACCGCGCAAGGCCGGTCCAGTGTGGCGGCAGCGCCTGAAGCGCGGAGCCTGCGTGGCGGTCCTGCTCGCGCTGCCGTTCTTCCCTGATCCCGACGTCACGACGACGCTGCTGGCGGCCTGGTTCATCGGCTTTGCCGGATTGCGATTGCTGGCCTGCTTGTGGCCGCGCCCGACCTTGCCAACGCCGCCGCGAAAGCCGGACGCCGAACTGCCGATCTACACGGTGGTGGCGGCGCTGTATCGCGAGGCCGACTCGGTGGGAACGCTGGTCGAGGCCCTCGACGCGCTCGATTACCCACGCGAGAAGCTCGACCTGATCCTGGTGATCGAGCTCGACGACCTCGCCACCCGCGCGGCACTGGCCCGGATCAAACGACGGCCGCACCTGCGGGTGCTGATCGCGCCGGCGGTCGAGCCGAGAACCAAGCCGAAAGCGCTGAACTACGCCCTCGCCTTCGCGCGCGGCAGCTTCATTGCGGTGTACGATGCCGAAGACCGCCCCGATCCGGACCAGCTGCGGGCGGCGTTGGCGGCGTTCGATGCCGCGAGCCCCAACACTGCTTGCGTCCAGGCCAGCCTGTGCATCGACAATCTGACCCATAGCTGGCTGTCGCGGACATTCCTGGCCGAATATGCCGGCCAGTTCGATCTGTTTCTGCCGGGCCTTGCCGCGCTCGGCCTGCCGCTGCCGCTCGGCGGCACCTCCAACCATTTCCGTACCGATGTGCTCCGCGCGATCGGCGGCTGGGATCCGCACAACGTCACCGAAGACGCCGACCTCGGCTTCCGGCTGGCCCGGTTCGGCCACCGCTGCGTCACCATTGCTTCGGCCACCTACGAGGAAGCCCCGATCGCGTTTGGCAACTGGCTGCCGCAGCGGGCACGCTGGATGAAGGGCTGGATCCAGACCTGGGAGGTGCATATGCGGCAGCCGATCCGGCTGTGGCGCGAGATCGGCTGGCGTGGCGTGATCGGCCTCAACCTGGTGGTCGGTGGTAATGTGCTGTCGGCGCTGGCCTACCCATTATTGGTGTGGCTCGCCGTGGCGGCGGCAATCGATTGGCCGGAGCAGTTGTCGGTCTGGCTCGGCGGCTGGCTGGAGCCCGCGGCGCCGAGCGCGCTGCACTGGCTCACGATCGCATCCGGCATTGCATCGACATTGGTGGTCGGCCTGCTCGGCCTCGCCCGGCGGCGGCAGTTGCGGCACGCCGGGGCGTTGGCGCTGACGCCGCTCTATTGGCTGTGCCTATCAGTGGCGGCGTGGCGCGCGCTGGCGCAATTCGTCTGGTGTCCGTACCGCTGGGACAAGACTCAGCACGGCGTTGCCCGCCGTCCGCATCCGCTGGCGCCGCAGCCAAAAGCCCGGCGGTCGCGATGGCGGCTGTCGGCGTAAGCTACAGATACCGCTTCAGATCGGCCGCAGCCTCCTCGGGCTTGCGCTTGATGTTGAACGGCGAGACGAAATTGCCCGACTTGTCCATCAGATAGATCAGCGCGGTGTGATCCATCGTGTAGTCGCCGTCCTTGAGCGGGACCTTCTTGGCGTAGACCCGGTAGGCCTTCTCGATCTTCTCGGTGGCCTCCGGGGTTCCGACCAGCCCCTTCAGATGCGGATCGAAGCTCGACAGATAGTCCTTCATCGACTGCGGAGTGTCGCGCTCGGGATCCACCGAGACGAAATAGGCATTGATCCGCTCGGCATCGGGGCCCATCGCGCCGAGCACCTGCGACAACTCGAACAGGGAGGTCGGGCAGACGTCCGGGCAGCGGGTGAAGCCGAAGAAGATCAGGGTCGGCTTCCCCTTCATGCTCTGTTCGGTGATGACCTGGCCGTTCTGGTCGGTGAGGCGGAACGGACCACCGATCGTCGCCGGTGCCGAGATCTTCTGCAAACCGCCGAGCAGCCACAGCACGACCACGAGGCCGACGATCAGGCTGCCGGCAAACGCGGCGATCACGACCAGCGGGCGGATGGATTTGGCTTGTGCAGACATCGGCAGACACCTCGCAACCTTCGGAGCAGCTGGTTCGCTGTTTTCAGCCCGGCCACTGCGATGTGCGGCACTCGCCGCACGGTTGCCCCCAATAGAGCCAGCGGCGGCGCCCGGCAAGCCGCGACGCCGTCGCACTGATCACGTCATCCGGAGGATGGATCGCGGGCGCGGAATCAGCGGCCAGCCTGAGCCTGCGCGTCCATGTAACAGGGCCGGTACATCGACATCAGCTGCTTGCCGCGCAGGAAGATCATGTGACGGGTCAGGCCGCCGCGCTTGGCGATCCAGCGGCGGATGCTGGTCGGGTACATCGTGTACAGCATCTGCGTCGCTTCGGTATTGGTGATGACGCTGCCGTTGGAGCCGAGATCCCAGGCGGCATGGAAGCCGAGATTGGCCCGGGAGGTGACGCAGATCTTATCGTGCGGAACCGCACCCAGCACGATGGTGCAGGCCGAGGCGCACAGGCCGTCGATCATCACGGTTTCGCCGGAGCTGCGCAGCGACTGGTAGCGGTCCACATAGGTTCCGATCCGGCCGCCACGATCGTCGGCGATTCGCACCATCGCCTGGCTCGACGCCACGCTGGCGACCAGCAGCATGGCCGCGAGCATCCCCGTGAACAGTCTCATGGCTCCCCCAACGATCCCCGTCGCGAAGCCGCAGACCGCGCGCCCTCGAAACAGCGTCAGGGTGATTTCCGATCAAGGCTTTGTCCAGATCGACGGCCCGCCTCGGGCCAATTTCAAATCGAGTGTTGCCCGCAGGATGCACTGCGGTTGGTGGGGTCCCAAACTGAAACAGGACGGTTCGACACGTCGTGGCGGAACGCCGATTCGGTTCCATGACGGATGCCCGCCGGCACCCGCGGCCGATGCCTGGACGCAGACCGCATGAAGCAGGTCCGTGGCCAGCCACGGGACCCGCGAGATGCGCTGACGTGCGTCACTACGACCGATCGCGTCGGGCGCAATCTCTCGACACCGCACGAGAACGCCGAACCGGATTCTATCGCTCGCACCTCTGTTAGTAATCGATCGCCTCCGATCCGGCGTCTGCATGAAATTCCCGACGATCGTCATCGAAGCGTCATACCCGTTTTGCGAAAGCTTCGCGACAACTAATCAATCCGATTCGGATAAGTACCAGGCCTTCCGTGTCGCGAGAGATCTTAAGGCAAACTTAGTACCGGCTCGTCCAAGCTTAGTTATTACGTCAAGATTCGAATCTGGAGCCTCATCGGACCAGCGATCGACTACGTCGCAAATTGCTCAGTGTTTGTGCAGATTGCCTGCCTCACCAACAAGCACATCCACAACTCACACATCATCGTCCAAGCGAATCGTCTGAAACTCGGGATCTCCCATGTCTCTTCGTCTCGGCCTCACGTCCAAGATCAATTCCATCGCTCTGGTCGGCATCATCGGCGTTCTCGCCCTCGGCGCGCTGTACATGATCGGGACATCGTCACAGGATGCAGCGAGGCTGATCGACGACCGGGCCCGAACACTCGGCGACAGCAACGCGAAATTGCAGATCGCCCTTCTCGAGCAGCGCCGTGCCGAGAAGAACTTCATGCTGCGCAAGGAAGAGCAGTATCTTGGGCTGTTTCAGCAGAGCGGCCGCGCCGCAGCCGAGATGCTCGCCGATTTGATCCGGCAGACTGAGGTGGCCGGTCAGACCGACCTAACGCGCAGTTTGAAGTCGGTGCAAGACGGCTTCGAGAACTACCAAAACCAATTCGGCAGGTTCGCCGACGCCACCGTGAAGCTCGGGCTCAAGGAGGACCTTGGACTCGAAGGCAGCCTGCGGGCGTCGGTGCACGATGTCGAAAAGACGATCAGCAGCTTCGACTCCCCGGCCCTGATGGTCCAGATGCTGATGATGCGCCGGCACGAGAAGGATTTCATGCTCCGCCGTCATCCGAAATACGGCGACGGGATGAAGAAGCAATCCGCCGAATTCGCCAAGCTGCTCGCAGCCTCCGACCTGCCGCCAACCGCCAAGGCCGAAATCACGCAAAAGCTCGCCGCCTATCAGCGCGACTTCTCCGCCTGGATGGAGAATGCGCTTGCGTTGGACCGTGCCGAGAAGGACATGGTGACGACCTACCGGGCACTGCAGCCCGCGCTCGACGAGCTTTCCGGCACGGTGCGTCAGCAGGCGGAACTCGCCAAGACGATGGCCGCCACCGCGCGGCGGGCCACTGAGCAGCGCATGCAGATCGCGATCATCGCCATCATCCTGACCGTGATGGTGCTCGGCATTTGGATCGCGCGGTCGATCACCAAGCCGCTCAGCGGGCTGAACGCCGGCATCCGCCGCCTCGGCGATGGCGAACTCGATCTGGTACTGCCGGGCCTGCAGCGCAGCGACGAGATCGGCGACATGGCGCGGGCGGTGGAGTCCTGCAAGCTGAAGGCCGAAGAGCGTGCCGCAGCAGAAGCCGCCGCCAAGGCGGAGCAGGACCGGCTGGCCGCCCAGCAGCGCAAGGGCGAGATGATCGCCCTCGCCGCCAAATTCGAAGACGCAGTCGGCGAGATCGTCGAGACCGTGTCGTCGGCCTCGACCGAGCTGGAAGCTTCGGCGACCACCCTGACCTCGACCGCCGATCACGCCCAGCAGTTCACCACCCTGGTCGCCGCAGCTTCCGAGGAGGCCTCCACCAATGTGCAATCGGTGGCGTCGGCCAGCGAAGAGATGTCGTCCTCGGTCAACGAGATCAGCCGCCAGGTGCAAGAGTCGGCGCGGATTGCCAGCGAGGCGGTGACGCAGGCGCAGGCCACCAATGAGCGCGTCAGCCATCTGTCAGAAGCCGCATCGCGGATCGGTGACGTCGTCGAACTGATCAACACCATCGCGGCGCAGACCAACCTGCTGGCGCTGAATGCCACGATCGAGGCGGCGCGCGCTGGCGAAGCCGGCCGTGGCTTCGCCGTGGTGGCGGCCGAAGTGAAGCAGCTCGCCGAACAGACCGCCAAGGCCACCGACCAGATCAGCCAGCAGGTCGGCGGCATCCAGAGTGCCACCGACCAGTCGGTGAGCGCGATCCGGCAGATCGGCGAGACCATCGCGCGGATGTCGGAGATCGCCGCGACGATCGCCTCCGCGGTCGAAGAACAGGGCGCCGCGACCCAGGAAATCTCGCGCAACGTGCACCACGCCGCCGAAGGTGCCCATCAGGTCTCGGTGAACATCGTCGAAGTCCAGCGCGGCGCCTCGGCGACCGGCTCGGCTTCGGCGCAGGTGCTGTCCGCGGCGCAGTCGCTGGCGCATGACAGCACCCGGCTGAAAGACGAAGTCGTCCGCTTCCTCCGAACGGTGCGGGCGGCGTAGTTCGCGGCGGGCGGCGGATTGATAACCAAGTGGTTACCAAGCCGCACCGTTAATAATCTTCGTAAAGGTTGATTCTGCTCGATCGTTGACGGACGTCGTGATCACAACCAAACATGCGGCGATATTTCATTGGCGCTGAGGATCGTCCATGTCTCGTTTGTCCGCCGCTTTGCTCGCTTCCGCCGTCGTCGCCGGCGCGGCCGTCGCGCTGCCGACCGCAGCCTCCGCTTGTTACGGCTGCGCCCCGCCGCCGTGCTACACCTGCTATCAGCAGCAATACGTTGCTCCGGAGTACCGCACCGTCGAGGAGACGGTGATGGTCAACCCGGGCCGCGTGGTCGCCCACCGCGTTCCGCCGCAGTATCGCACCGTGATGGTGCCGAAGACCGTGATGGTCTCTCCTGGCGGCGTTGAATACGAGCGCATTCCGCCGCAATACGCCACCCGCGAACGCGTCGAAATGGTGTCGCCGGGTTACAGCTACTACGCACCGGTTCGTCCGCGCTGCGGCGGCTGCGGCTGGTAACGACTCGTTAACGTCGTCAGATGGGGTGAGCTTTAGCGAGTGCCACCCTGACGCGACGACGGGTTCGATGGGTTTCGCTTGCGCTCGCCCATCCTACCGCCCCGCATAGTGGCCGCGTTTTGAACGGATTTGTCATGGCCGGGCTTCGTCCCGGCCATCCGCGTTTTCAGACCGCGCGGCTGCTCTCTCAGCTTCGCCGGAACGGCAGCTTCGGCCCGTCGAGCTTGCGCAGGCCCGACTCGCGGCGCTCCAGCCACCAGCCGTATTGCTTCGGCCAGTCGGCAAACACCTCGTCGCCTTCGGTGAGTTCGAGCTGCGCATGCAGCGCCCAGTTCGGATCGAACAGCGCCTCGCGGCCGATCGCGATCAGATCCGCCTGCCCCTGCTCGACGATCTTCTCGGCCTGATCGGGATGGATGATCAGGCCGACCGCGATGGTCGGGATCTCGGCTTCGGTCCGGATGGTTTCGGCGAACGGCACCTGGAAGCCGTAGCCGCGGGGAATCCGGTTGGCGGTGGCCGATCCGAGCAGTCCGCCCGACGAACAATCGATGATATCGGCGCCGCGCGCCTTGGCCTCGCGCGCGAACACCACCGAGTCGGCAAGCTCGATGCCGCCATCGACGCCGTCGACCGCCGACACCCGCACCGCCAGCGGCAGCGTGTCGGGCCAGGCGGCGCGCACCGTCTCGATCACCTCCAGCGGAAACCGCATCCGCCCGGCGCGGTCGCCGCCATACGCGTCGGTACGCTTGTTCGACAGCGGCGACAGGAACGAGTGCAGCAGATAGCCGTGGGCGCAGTGCACTTCGAGCATCTCGAACCCGGCTTCGACCGCGCGCAGCGTCGCGCTGCGCCAAGCCTCGAGCAGATGATCGAGATCGTCGTCGGTCAGTTCCTGCGGTGTCAGCCAGCCTTCGTCCATCGGGATCGCGCTCGGCGCGACGATGTCCCACGGCTGATCACCGCGGGCGATGTCCTCCGCGGTCAGCGCCGCGTTACCGTACCATGGCCGCTGCATGCTCGCCTTGCGGCCGGCATGCGCGAGCTGAATCGCGGGCACCGCACCGTTGTCGCGCAGGAAGGCGGCGATCCGCTCCAGCGGCCGGATCTGGTCGTCGTTCCACAGTCCGAGATCGCCATGGGTGATGCGGCCGTTGGCGGTTACCGCGGTCGCTTCGACCATCACGATGCCGGTGCCACCCTGGGCGAACTTGCCGAGATGCACCAGGTGCCAGTCGTTGGCCACGCCCTCGACCGCGGAATACTGGCACATCGGCGAGATCAGGATGCGGTTCTTGGCGGTGATGCCGCGCAGGGTGAACGGGCGAAACAGCGGCGGCTGTGACATCGGGACTCCACAACGTTCCTCGGAAAGACTTCTTCAGTCGGGCGGACAGCTCGGCGCAGGCGCGAGCCCCTCCCGTTCGTTACGCACGATTCTGACGGTCCGGCCGCATCAGGTCAATTGCAGCGGTCGCTGTGAAATCCGGTTCAGTTGGACTATCGTCGCGCCATGAGCTTGATCCGACGTATTGTTTTGTCTCGCCGGGCCGTCCTGACCACCGCTGCCGCAGCCTTGGCGACGGCGAGGATTCCGTCGCTCGCGGTGGCGCAGGGCCTGTATCCGACCCGCCCGGTGCGGATCGTGCTGCCGTTCGCGGCCGGCGGTGTCGCCGACATCACAGCGCGCCTGATCGCCGATCAGCTCGGCACCAAACTCGGCCAGCGTTTCTATGTCGAGAACCAGCCGGGCGCCGGCGGCATCGCCGCGGCGCGCACGGTGATCTCATCGCCGCCGGACGGCACCACGCTGGCGCTGTTGTCGAACGGCACCGCGATCAGCGTGTCGCTGTTCAAGAAGCTGCCGTTCGACCCGGTGAAGGATTTCGCGCCGATCTCCAGCCTCGGCACCTTCGACTTCCTGTTCGCGGTGCGCGCCGAGTCCAAGTTCAAGACGCTGGAAGACATCATCAAGGCGGCGAAGCAGAAGCCCGGCGCGCTCAATGTCGGCACCATCAACACCGGCAGCACGCAGAACCTCGCTGCGGCGTTGTTCAAGACTGCGGCCGGGGTCGACTTTGTGATTGTTCCGTTTCGCGGAACGCCGGAAGTGCTGGTGGCGCTGCTGCAGGACAGCGTCGATCTGACGATCGATAGCTATTCGGCGCTGAAGGGCAATCTCGCCGACGGCAAGATCCGGGCGCTGGCAGCGACCGGGCCGCTGCGCTCGAAGATCACGCCCGAGATCCCGACGCTGCGCGAAAGCGGCATCGAGGCCAGCATCGAATCCTGGAACGGGTTGTTCGCGCCGGCCGGCACGCCACCCGGCGTGATCGGCGCCTTGAACACGGCGCTGCAGGAAATCCTGGCCGAGCCCGCCCTCAAGAAGAAGATGCTCGAACTTGGCATCGACGCCAAACCGTCGACGCCGGACCAGTTGGCGGCACGGCTGCGCGCCGACATCGAGAAATGGCGCGCCGTGATCGAGCAGTCCGGCATCGAGCGGCAATAGCGGCGGGCCCGCGACCAACGATGAACCTCAAGCAGCTCGAATATTTCATGCATGTCGCCGAGCTCGGCTCGTTCAGCAAGGCCGCGATGGTGCTGGATGTCGCCCAGCCGGCGCTGAGCCGGCAGGTGCGCGGGCTGGAGACCGAACTGCGCCAGCAATTGTTTCTGCGTAACGGCCGCGGCGTGGCGCTGACGGAAGCCGGGCGGCGGCTGTTCGATCACTCCGTCGCCATCATGCAGATGGTCGCGCATGCCCGCGAGGATCTCGGCGCCAGCCGCGACGCGCCGGTCGGCCGCGTCACCATCGGGTTGCCGCCGTCGATTGCGCGGCAACTGACGCTGCCGCTGATCGACCACTTCAAGCGCACCCTGCCGTCGGCCCGGTTGGCGATCGTCGAAGGCCTATCGTCGCACATCATCGAATGGGTCACCACCGGCCGCGCCGATGTCGGCCTCGTCTACAATCCGGACGCCCAGTCCGGCATCGAAATCACGCCGCTGCTGCAGGAACCGCTCGGACTGGTCAGCTACGCACCCGCCGGCAAACGCCGCACCGCCGCGGCACCGCTGCCGTTCAAAGAGCTGTCGAAATATCCGCTGATCGTGCCCGAACGGGTGCACGCGATGCGACGGCTGCTGGAGAACGAGGCGGCGCTGGCCGGCGTCAAGCTCGACATCGCCTGGGAAGTCTCGAGCGTACCGTCGATCATCGAATTGGTCTGCGCCGGCTACGGCCACGCGGTGCTGACGCGAAGCGGGGTGGCCGCCTCGCCGCGGGCGGCCGAGCTGGTGATGCGTCCGCTGATCGAGCCCGCACCGGCGAGCGCTCTTTGCCTCGTGGTGTCCGCGACGCGGCGGCCGACGCCGCTGGCGCAGCACAGCATGCGGATATTGACCGAGCTGGTGCGGACGCTCCCCACCTGATTCCGGCTCACGGTTTTCGGCACGGGCGGTTGCCATGCCGGAAGCCGATAGCTGTTATAGACCACCCGCCGTGGCGCCGATCAGGCCGCCCGGCCAAAATAGCAATAACAATCCGGAAGGAAACGAATGCAAACCGCCATTCCCTGCCTGTTCATGCGCGGCGGGACCTCACGCGGCCCCTTCTTCAATGCAGCCGACCTGCCGAGCGACATCGCCACCCGCGACAAGGTGCTGCGCGCGGTGATGGGCTCGCCCGATCGCCGCCAGATCGACGGCCTCGGTGGCGCTCATCCGCTCACCAGCAAGGTCGGCATCGTTTCCAAAGGATCGAAGCCCGGCGTCGATCTCGATTTCTTGTTCGCCCAGCTCCAGCCTGAGAAAGACACGGTCGATACCACGCCGAACTGCGGCAACATGCTGGCCGCGGTCGTGCCGTTCGCGCTGGAAACCGGGCTGGTGAAGCCGCAAGGGCCGACCACCACGCTGCGGGTGCTGACGCTGAACACCGACATGCAGTGCGACATCACGGTGCAGACGCCGAATGGCCATGTCGATTACGAAGGCGACGCGCGGATCGACGGCGCGCCCGGCACCTCGGCGCCGATCAAGATCAACTTCCTCGATACCGCGGGTTCGGTGGCGCCCAGCCTGCTGCCGACCGGCAACGTCCGCGATATCATCGACGGCGTCGAGGTGACCTGCATCGACAACGGCATGCCGCTGGTGATGTTTCGCGCCGAGGCGGTCGGCCGCACCGGCTATGAGGGCGTCGCCCAGCTCAACGCCGACACCGAACTGAAGGCGCGGCTGGAAAAGCTGCGGATCGCCTGCGGCCACGCGATGCGGCTCGGCGACGTCACATCGAAGAACTATCCGAAGATGACCCTGATCTCGGCGCCGCGCGCCGGCGGCAGCATCTCGACCCGCAGCTTCATTCCGCACGTCTGCCACGACGCCATCGGCGTGCTCGCCGCCGTGACGGTGGCGACCGCTTGCGTGCTGAAAGGCAGCGTCACCGAAGGCATCGCGCAGGTGCCGGATGGAAATGTGAAGCAGAGCTCGGTGGAGCACCCGACCGGCGAATTCTCGGTCGAAATCGAAGTCGATCCAGCCAACCCGCAGAACGTCACCCGCGCCGCCTTGCTGCGCACCGCCCGGCTGATCATGCGCGGCGAAGCGATGGTGCCGGGCTCGGTGTGGGACGGGAAGCAGACCAGCGACGCAGCGCTGCGACGGGCGGGGTGAGGCGTCGAAGAGATAGATAATGTAACAACGAAGCTTGCTTAGGTAGCAAGCGCAGCAACAACAACAGGCGTCATGCGCGGGCTTGACCCGCGCATCCATCTTCAGAAGAGCGATGGATTGCCAGGTCAAGCCCGGCAATGACGAAGAACAAGCAGTTAGGGACACCCGATGATCATCGACATTCACGGCCACTACACCACAGCGCCGAAGGCGCTGGAGGATTGGCGCAACCGGCAGATCGCCGGCATCAAGGATCCGTCCGTGATGCCGAAAGTGTCCGAGCTGAAGATTTCGGACGACGAGCTGCGCGCCTCGATCATCGAGAACCAGCTGAAGAAGATGCAGGAGCGCGGCAGCGACCTGACCGTGTTCTCGCCGCGGGCCTCGTTCATGGCGCACCATATCGGCGACTTCAACGTCTCATCGACCTGGGCAGCGATCTGCAACGAGCTGTGCGCCCGCGTGGCACAGCTGTTCCCCGACAACTTCATCGGCGCGGCGATGCTGCCGCAATCGCCGGGCGTCGATCCGAAGACCTGCATCCCTGAGCTGGAGAAGTGCGTCAAGGATTACGGCTTCGTCGCCATCAACCTCAATCCCGATCCGTCGGGCGGGCACTGGACCTCGCCGCCGCTGACCGACCGGCACTGGTACCCAATCTACGAGAAGATGGTGGAGCTGGAGATCCCGGCGATGATCCACGTCTCGACCAGCTGCAACGCCTGCTTCCACACCACCGGCGCGCACTATCTCAATGCCGACACCACCGCGTTCATGCAGTGCGTCGCCGGCGATCTGTTCAAGGATTTCCCCGAGCTGAAATTCATCATCCCGCATGGCGGCGGTGCGGTGCCGTATCACTGGGGCCGGTTCCGCGGCCTGGCGCAGGAGATGAAGAAGCCGCTGCTCGAGGACCATGTCCTCAACAACATCTTCTTCGACACCTGCGTGTATCACCAGCCGGGCATCGACCTGCTCAACACCGTGATCCCGGTCGAGAATGTGCTGTTCGCCTCGGAGATGATCGGCGCGGTGCGCGGCATCGATCCCAAAACCGGTTTCTACTACGACGACACCAAGCGCTACATTGAGGCGTCGACCATTCTGACGCCGGAAGAGAAGCAGCAGATCTACGAAGGCAACGCCCGCCGCGTCTATCCGCGGCTCGATGCCGCGCTCAAGGCGAAGGGTAAATAACAATGACCGTGCGGATGAACGATCTCGGCATCGTCAAGCGCAACATCGCTCGCGCCGACAAGGCTGCGGTCGAAAAACTGTCGCGGTTCGGCGTCGCCACCGTGCACGAGGCGATGGGCCGCGTCGGCCTGATGCATCCTTATATGCGGCCGATCTATCCCGGCGCGCATATCTGCGGCACCGCCGTCACCGTGCTGCTGCAGCCGGGCGACAACTGGATGATGCATGTGGTCGCCGAACAGATTCAGCCCGGCGACGTCGTGGTCGCGGCCTGCACGGCGGACTCCACCGATGGCTTCTTCGGCGATCTTTTGGCGACAAGCTTCCGCGCCCGCGGCGCGCTCGGCCTGATCATCGACGCCGGCGTCCGCGACGTCCGCGATCTCACCGAGATGAAGTTTCCGGTGTGGTCCAAGGCGATCCATGCCAAGGGCACGGTGAAAGCGACGCTCGGCTCCGTCAACATCCCGGTGGTGGCGGCCGGCGCCCATATCACGCCCGGTGACGTGGTGATTGCCGATGACGACGGCGTCGTGGTGGTGCCCGCCGCGGTCGCGCCGATGGCGGCCGATGCGGCCGAAGCGCGCGAGGCCAACGAGGCCGAGAAGCGCGCCAAGCTGGCGAGCGGCGTGCTCGGCCTCGATATGTACAAGATGCGCGAGCCCCTGGAAAAAGCCGGTCTGAAGTACATCGACTGATGAGCAGAGATCCGAAACAGTGGCGTATCGGGATCGTCGGCTACGGCGAGGTCGGTAAGATTCTCGCCGAGGATCTGCGCGCCCAGAGCGTCAAGGTCACGGCCTATGACGTCAAGCTCGCCGATGATCGTGGCGGGCCGCTGCGCGAGCATGCCAGCCGCCACGGCGTGACGCTGACGACGTCGCATGCCGAGCTTACGGAACGCAGCGATTTCATCATCTCGGCGGTGACGGCGAGCCAGACTGTCGCTGTCGCCGAGGCCTGCGCCGGCGCGATCAATCAAGGCACCTGGTTTCTCGATTTTAACTCCGCCTCGCCCGGCGCCAAACAGCGCGCCGCTTCGCTGATCGACGGGGCTCAGGGGCGCTATGTCGAAGGCGCGGTGATGACCTCGGTGCCGCCATATCGCATCAAGGTGCCGCTGCTGCTCGGCGGCGCGCACGCAGCCGAATTGGCGCCGCTGATCAATACGCTCGGCTTCGCCGCCAAGCCGGCGAGCGACCAGCTCGGCGTCGCCTCCGCCACCAAGATGTGCCGCAGCATCATGATCAAGGGCCTCGAGGCGATGGTGATCGAGAGCTTCACCACCGCGCGGGCCTACGGCGTCGAGGACGCGGTGATCGCCTCACTGCAGGAGACGTTTCCGTCGATCGATTGGGAGAAGCAGGGCGCCTACTTTTTCCAGCGCGTGATCGAACACGGCCGCCGCCGCGCCGAGGAAGTCCGCGAAGTCGCCGAGACGGTGCGCGAAGCCGGCCTGACGCCGTGGTCCGCGCAAGGCACCGCGGAGCGGCAAGCCTGGGTGGCGGATCTGGCGGACGAGGGACTGTTCGGGAAACGCGGCGACAAGGCCTTCGCCCGGAGCCCTGATTGGCGCACGGAGGCTGATCGGATTCTGGCGAAGGTGAAGGACGATCAAGAACGGAAGTCTTGACCTGAATCTGTAGCCGCAGCGCTCGTGGTACCCCTCCCCCTTGCGGGGAGGGTCGGCCGAGCAAAGCGGAGGCCGGGGTGGGGGGCCACGAGTAGCAGTGCCTGGGCCCCCCACCCCGACCCCTCCCCGCAAGGGGGAGGGGAGATGAGAGGCCGAGGCGAAACACTGACTGATTTGAACTGCTGACTTGAGCCCGCACCAACCCGAATTCGCGCTGAATTAGACCAACACGGACTGAGACGAGTAACCGAATGACCTTCGAAAAGACCCCGGGCTGGCTGGATTGGTACCAAGGCCCCTCGAAGCCGCAGTTCAAGGTGCCGGCAGGCGCTGTGGACGCGCATTGCCATGTGTTCGGGCCGGGCAACGAGTTTCCGTTCGCGCCGGAACGGAAATACACGCCGTGCGATGCGTCGAAGCAGCAGCTTTATGCGCTGCGCGATCATCTCGGCTTCTCCCGCAACGTCGTGGTGCAGGCGACCTGCCACGGTGCAGACAACCGCGCGATGGTCGATGCGCTGGTGAACTCCGGCGGCAAGGCTCGCGGCGTTGCCACCGTGAAGCGCAGCGTCACAGATGCCGAACTGCAGGCGATGCATGATGCCGGCGTCCGCGGCGTGCGCTTCAACTTCGTCAAGCGGCTGGTCGACTTCACGCCGAAGGACGAACTGGTCGAGATTGCCGAACGGATCAAGCAGTTCGGCTGGCACGTCGTGATCTATTTCGAGGCGGTCGATCTGCCGGAGCTGTGGGATTTCTTCACCAGCCTGCCGACCACCGTGGTGGTCGACCACATGGGCCGCCCCGACGTCACCAAGCCGGTCGACGGCCCCGAATTCGAGCTGTTCGTCAAGTTCATGCGCGAGCATGCCAATGTCTGGTCGAAGGTGAGCTGCCCGGAGCGGCTGTCGGTGTCCGGTCCGCCGGCGCTGAACGGCGAACAGAACGCCTACGGCGACGTGATCCCGTTCGCCCGCCGCATCGTCGAAACCTTCCCGGATCGCGTGTTGTGGGGAACCGACTGGCCGCACCCGAACCTGAAGGACCACATGCCGGATGACGGCCTGCTGGTCGACTTCATCCCCCACATCGCGACGACGCCGGAACTTCAGCGCAAACTGCTGGTCGACAACCCGATGCGGCTGTATTGGCCGGAGGAGAAGTGAACAGAGCTTCCACGCAGCGACGCCAGTCGAGTGAGGGGGCGCGCCCACGAAGCCGAGCGGCTCAGGCGCCCCTCACCCCACCCCTCTCCCCGCGCGCGGGGAGAGGGAGCGGCCGCCGCCCGTTTCGCAACTAACAAGTCTTAGAGGAGACCCCGCCATGCCCCTCGACAAACCCTATACCGACGTGCCCGGCACCACGATCTTCGATGCCGACATGTCGCGCCAGGGCTATCATCTCAACCAGTTCTGCATGTCGCTGATGAAGGCCGAGAACCGCGCCCGCTTCAAGGCGGACGAGCGCGCTTATCTCGACGAATGGCCGATGAGCGAGGAGCAGAAGCAGGCGGTGCTCGATCGCGACCTCAATCGCTGCATCGCGCTCGGCGGCAACATCTACTTCCTCGCCAAGATCGGCGCCACCGACGGCAAGAGCTTCCAGCAGATGGCGGGCTCGATGACCGGAATGACCGAAGAAGAGTATCGCGCCATGATGGTCGGCGGCGGCCGCCCGATCGAAGGCAACCGTTACGTCGGGGAGAAGAAATAATGGCCCGGATCACCGCCAGCGTTTACACCTCGCACGTTCCGGCGATCGGTGCGGCGATCGACATGCAGAAGACCGGAGAAGATTATTGGAAGCCGGTATTCAAGGGCTATGAGTTCTCCAAGCAGTGGCTGAACGACCAGAAGCCCGACGTGATCTTCCTGGTCTTCAACGATCACGCCACCGCTTTCAGCCTCGACCTGATTCCGACCTTCGCGATCGGCACCGCGGCCGAATATCAGCCGGCCGATGAAGGCTGGGGACCGCGGCCGGTGCCGAAAGTGATCGGCCATCCGCGGCTCGCCGCGCATATCGCCCAGTCGGTGATCCAGGACGATTTCGACCTCACCATCGTCAACAAGATGGATGTCGACCACGGCCTCACCGTGCCGCTCAGCCTGATGTGCGGCGAGCCGCAGGCCTGGCCCTGCCCGGTGATCCCGTTCGCCGTCAACGTCGTGCAATATCCGGTGCCGTCAGGGCGGCGCTGCTACATGCTCGGCCAGGCGATCGGCAAGGCGATCCGCTCCTACGACGAGGATCTCAACGTGCAGATCTGGGGCACCGGCGGCATGAGCCACCAGCTCCAAGGACCGCGTGCCGGGCTGATCAATCGCGAGTGGGACAACGCCTTTCTCGACCAGCTGATCGCCGATCCGGATGCGCTGTCGAAGAAGCCGCATATCGACTACGTCCGCGAGGCCGGCTCCGAGGGCATCGAGCTGGTGATGTGGCTGATCGCGCGCGGCGCGATGAGCGATGTCGCAGGCGGCCCCAAGCCCAAGGTCGCCCACCGTTTCTACCACGTCCCGGCCAGCAACACTGCGGTCGGCCACCTCATTCTGGAGAACGCCTGACATGGCAAAGACGATCAAGGTCGCCCTCGCGGGAGCGGGTGCGTTCGGCATCAAGCATCTCGACGGCATCAAGAACATCGACGGCGTCGAGGTGGTGTCGCTGATCGGCCGCCGGCTGGAGCAGACGCAGGACGTCGCCAAGAAGTACGGCATCGACCACGTCTCGACCGAACTGTCCGACGCGCTGGCGATCAAAGAGGTCGATGCGGTTATCCTCTGCACGCCCACCCAGATGCATGCGCAGCAAGGCATCGACTGTTTGCGCGCTGGCAAGCACGTCCAGGTCGAAATCCCGCTGGCGGATTCGCTGGCTGACGCACAGGCGGTGGTCGATCTGCAGAAGCAGACCGGGCTGGTGGCGATGTGCGGCCACACCCGCCGCTTCAATCCGAGCCATCAGTACGTGCATAAGAAGATCAAGGCCGGCGAGCTGAACATCCAGCAGATGGATGTGCAGACCTACTTCTTCCGCCGCACCAACATGAACGCGCTCGGCCAGCCGCGCAGCTGGACCGATCATCTGCTGTGGCATCACGCCGCCCACACCGTCGACCTGTTCGCCTATCAGGCCGGCTCGCCGATCGTGAAGGCCAACGCCGTGCAGGGACCGATCCATCCCGACCTCGGGATCGCGATGGACATGTCGATCCAGCTCAAGGCCGCCAACGGTGCGATCTGCACGCTGTCGCTGTCGTTCAACAATGACGGCCCGCTCGGCACCTTCTTCCGCTACATCTGCGACAACGGCACCTACATCGCCCGCTACGACGATCTGGTGAACGGCAAGGAAGAGAAAATCGACGTCTCCAAGGTCGACGTGTCGATGAACGGCATCGAACTGCAGGACCGCGAGTTCTTCGCCGCGATCCGCGAAGGCCGCGAGCCGAACGCCTCGGTCGCCCAGGTGCTGCCCTGCTACCAGGTGCTGCACGATCTCGATCAGCAGCTCGCCAAGGGCTGATCCTCCGCACCTACTTCGCCGCATTGCTGCGCAATGGCCGGGCTCGTCCCGGCCATTTTTCTTTGAAGCGCGGAACCATCGGCGCGAACGCAGTCCGGCCTTGTGTTTCCGAAGCGGAACCTTAGCCGCATCATGACGGTTGTCTCGGCGGATTACCGAGACACACCCGTCAGGCGGAGGATACAGATGCAGAAGCGCAAATCCTTGTGGTCGTCGGGCGGCCGGACCGTCGCGATCGTCACCGCTATGGCGCTGGCCGTGCCGGCGCTCGAGCCGACTGCAGCATTCGCTGCCGCTCCCACGACCAAGCTTCAAACCGCTGCACCGGCGACCGAGGCCGCGCCGCTGACCGATGTCAGCGCGCGCAAGCGCCGCTACGCTAGGCGTGGCGGCAATGGCAATGCCGCGGCTGCCGCAGCCTTTGTCGGGATCGTCGGCACCATCGGAGCGATCGCTGCCGCGCAGGCGCAGCGCGACGCGTATGAGAGTCGGTACCGCTACTACTATGGCGGCCCGGGTTATTACGGGGGACCGCGCTATTATGGCGCACCCTATGGCCCGCAACCGTACTACTACGGCTATTAACGCACCGAACCGACGCTCAGGCGCGCTCATCCTGCCTCTAAGGTTGGATATCGCGCCTGAGTTGCGTTAACACGACTGACATCGAAATCAGCTAAGCTGTTGAAATGGCTGATTCGCTTGAGCGCCTTTATCACGCCGTGCTCGCGGCGCGGGATCTCGATCCAGCGACGTCGCGGACGGCTCGGCTGTTTCAACGCGGCTCCGGCAAGATGGCCAAGAAGCTCGCCGAAGAGGCGATCGAAGTGGTGATCGACGCGGTCAACGGCAACCGCGAGGCGGTGATCCGCGAAAGCGCCGACCTGCTCTACAATCTCACGGTGCTATGGGCTTCCGCCGGCGTCCGCCCCGAGGACGTCTGGACCGAGATGCGCCGCCGCGAAAATCTGCTCGGGATTGCCGAGAAGCTGCCGAAGACGCGCATCGGCAAGCCGCCGACGCCGCATGCCACTCGACGCCCCGTGGTCGCGCAGGACGCCCGCGCGGTGCGCAAGCGTCACTAAACTCACGTCCTCTCTCCACTCGGTCTCCGGCATCCCGTTCTCCAGCATCTGTGCCTTTTGCGCCATGGACAAACCGGCGACGGAATGGTTGATCGCGCTCCATGCTGCGCAAAATCTACGACTGGTGCATCGACGCCGCCCACAAGCCCTACGCCCTCTGGATTCTCGGGCTGGTCTCGTTTGCGGAGAGCTCATTTTTTCCGGTGCCGCCGGATGTGATGCTGATTCCGATGTCGCTGGCGCGGCCGCAGCGCGCCTGGTTTTACGCGGCGCTGTGCACCGTGACGTCGGTGGCCGGCGGCGTGGTCGGTTATGCGATCGGCGCCCTGCTGTACGACTCGGTCGGGCACTGGCTGATCCAGCTCTACGGCTATGGCGACAAGGTCGAGGCGTTTCGCGCCGGCTACGCCGAATGGGGCGCCTGGATCATCCTGCTCAAGGGTCTCACCCCGATCCCCTACAAGCTCGTCACCATCACGTCGGGCTTTGCCGGCTACGACATCTGGCTGTTTATCCTGTTCTCGATCATCGCCCGCGGCGGCCGGTTCTTCATCGTCGCGGTCGTGCTGAACCGCTACGGCGCGGTGATCCGCGAGCAGATCGAGAAGCGGCTCGGCCTGTGGGTGACGATCGGCGCCGTGGTGCTGGTGCTCGGCTTCGTCATCGCCTTCAAACTGGTCTAGCGGAGACGGCGAATAGCCTTCTCTCCGCCGGCGCATCGGCGTAGGCTGGGCCATGCCCATCTCGAACCGCAGCTTGCGCTGGCGCCTCGTGCCGCGCCGCGTCGGCATTTTCACAGCCGCAATATTCGCCACAGCTCTGCTCGGCGGCCCCGCGCTGGCGCAGAATTACACGCCCCCGCCGCCGGCCGACCGGCCTCCGCCGCCGCCTCCACCGGCGCGCTCGGACAATCCGGGCCTGGTCGATGAAATCCAGAAGCTGCTGAAGACGCCGTCGTCGCTCCTGCCATCGACGTCACTGCTGCCGTCGTTCGGCAGTGACAGCAAAGACGCGCCGCCGCCTCCGCCGCCGAACCCGCCGCCTCCGCCACCACCGAGTCCGGCAGGCCCACCTGCATCGTCGCAGGCAGCTTCCCCACCGCCTCCGCCACCTCCCGGCGGCAGGCCGCCGCCCCCTCCGCCTGCGCCGCCTGCTCCGGCTGCATCATCGGCACCGATCGTGCCCTCGATGGTCAGCGGACGTCAGGTCTGTCCCGCGGCGCCGGGCAGCGGTGCCGACTGCCAGGCCGCCGCCGACATCCTGTGCCGGTCGAAGGGCTATGGCGGCGGCAAGAGCCTCGGCGTCGATGCGACCGAGAAGTGTTCGGCCAAGGTGCTGATCCCCGGGCGGGCGCGCGAACCGGGCGATTGCCGGACGGAAAATTTCGTCACGCGGGCATGGTGCCAGTAGTCCGCGGCTGATCACTGCGACGAAACGTGCGCTTGCGCCGAAACGCTACGAATTCGCCAAATCCCACCTTGCAGGTCTGTTCCTCGCTTGCTTTTGTGTCGCCGCGGCCGCGCCGCCAAACACAACAAACAAGGAGAAACTCGAAATGCCCATGCCTGCGTTGTTCAAGGGCCGCCTCTCGGTCCCGGTGATCGGCTCACCGTTGTTCATTATTTCGGGTCCC
The DNA here is from genome assembly GCF_039642825.1 of Rhodopseudomonas sp. P1. Lineage (NCBI taxonomy): Bacteria > Pseudomonadati > Pseudomonadota > Alphaproteobacteria > Hyphomicrobiales > Nitrobacteraceae > Rhodopseudomonas > Rhodopseudomonas sp. P1. The sequence goes on from NZ_CP088006.1 coordinate 5,162,917, forward strand.
GAGCTGGTGATCGCCCAATGCAAGGCCGGCGTGGTCGGGTCGTTTCCGGCGCTCAATGCGCGTCCCGCCGCGCTGCTCGACGAGTGGCTGCACCAGATCAAGGAAGAGCTCGCCGCCTACGACAAGGCGCATCCCGAGCGTCCGTCGGCACCGTTCGCCGTCAATCAGATCGTGCACAAATCCAACAACCGGCTCGATGCCGACCTCGCGCTTTGTGAAAAGCACAAGGTCCCGATGCTGATCACCTCGCTCGGCGCCCGCGAAGAGCTGAACCAGGCCGCGCATAATTGGGGCGGCATCGTCTTCCACGACGTCATCAACCAGAAGTTCGCCCACAAGGCGGTCGAGAAAGGCGCCGATGGCCTGATCCTGGTCGCGGCCGGCGCCGGCGGCCATGCCGGCACGCAGTCGCCGTTCGCCTTCGTCACCGAAACGCGCGCCTGGTACAACGGCCCGATCGCGCTGTCCGGCGCGATCGCCAACGGCCGCGCGATCCGCGCCGCCCGGGTGCTCGGCGCCGACTTCGCCTATATCGGCTCGGCCTTCATCGCCACCAAGGAAGCCAACGCCGTCGACCGCTACAAGGAGATGATCACCACCTCCGGCGCGGACGACATCGTGTATTCCAACCTGTTCACCGGCGTGCACGGCAACTACCTGAAGCCGTCGATCGTTGCGGCCGGCATGGACCCGGACAATCTCGAACAGTCCGATCCGTCGAAGATGAACTTCGGCACCGATGAGGCCGGCGAGCGTGCCAAGCCGAAGGCCTGGAAGGAGATCTGGGGAGCCGGTCAGGGCATCGGCAGCATCAACGACGTGCTGCCGGCCGGCGAACTGATCGCCCGCTTCAAGAAGGAATACGACGAGGCGATCGACCCGCCGCTGTGAGGCAATAACCATCGTCTCTTCTGCTACTCCCGTCATTGCGAGGAGTGAAACGACGAAGCAATCCAGCTCCGTGCACCGCGCCCTGGATTGCTTCGCTTCGCTCGTAATGACGGGAGCTTCGATCTCGTCAGCTCAGCTCGTGGAAGTCACCGCATGGACTCCATCTACCGCATCGACGGCATCAATATCGAAACCAGCCCGAACGCGGCCGGACCGTGGGATCCGACGATGCAGCACGGCTCTCCGCCGTCTGCCCTGGTTACTTACCTCGCCGAACAGATCCCCACCCCGTCGCCGATGCAGATCTCGCGGGTGACCGTCGACCTGTTGCGCCCGGTCCCGGTGGGGCCGCTGACCTACCAAACCGAAGTGCTGCGCGAAGGCCGCAAGATTCAGCTCTGCGCCGTGCGGCTGCTCTCGAAGGGTGTCATCGTGGTCGGCGCTACGGTGCTGAAGATCCGCGTCGCCCCGCCGGATCTGCCGGACGATATTGAGCATCCGCCGCTCGACGTGCCGCATCCCGACGACTGCCCGGTGCTCGACCCCGGCTTTACCCGCAATCCGTTCGTCGGCGGCATGTCGCTGCGCAAAGTCTACGGCGGCTTCGGCGAGATCGGCCCCGGCGCAACCTGGTATCGCGCCGACCGCGCCCTGGTCGAAGGGCAGCCTACCTCGCAGGCGATGCGGGCAGTGGTCGCCTCTGATTTCAGCAACGCCACCTCATCGATCCTCGACTTCAAGCACTGGACCTTCATCAACGCCGACCTCAACGTGTTCTTCGCGCGGCAGCCGGTCGGCGACTGGGTGCTGCTGAATTCCGAGATGTGGCTGGGGCCGGACGGCGCCGGGATCGCATCGTCGAAGCTCGCCGACGTCCACGGTTATTTCGGGCGCGCGATCCAGAACCTCGTGGTCGAACAGCGCTGAGCTGATCGCAACCGGCCTGTGGATAGCAGGGATCACTCCAGGTATTTCAACGAGGCGGCCAAGCCCTCAGAATCAGTTTAACACCGCATTAACCATCCTCGGCACATCAATAGGGCCGCCGCGATGCGGGCCTGTCTGACAACCGATTCTGCATCGTTGGCGTACACCACAGCCGAAGTGGACCTCGCCATGCTGCATGTCGAAAAGACTTCCGCGACCCTCGACGAACTCCGCATCCGGGTCGCTCACGCGCTGCATCGCCATCCGCTGTGCCGCGACGTGCGCTTCGAAATCGTCGGGACGCCGCGCACCCGCAAGGGCGGCAACTGGACGATTAGTATCCAGTCGGTCGCGCCCGATGCGCTGTGGGAAGCTTCCGAGATCGTCGCTGATATTCAGGAAGCCTATGAGCTGGCCGAGATGCCGATGTATGCGGCAGCCTGATCGAACGCCCGGGATACGGAACCAGACGCCCCGCGGAACTGCTCATAGTTACCACTAACAGCCATATTTCCTCTGCATTCTTGCGCGATACGAACCTCATTCGTCGCCGCGACGGAGATCAGCTTGACCAAGACCGTCACTCTTTCTGCGCTGGTGTGCGTGCTCCTGGCGAGCGCGTCTGCCGCCAGCATTCTGGCCCGCGCCAGCGTTCCCGCCGCGGGACTGGCCGGCGTGGCCGCGGTCGAGCGTCCCGTCAGCAACCGTGAATTCAAGGCCGACAAGCTCGAAGTAGCGCTGCAGCCGGACGAAGCTGAGGTTCAAGCCGCGCAAGACCAGCCCGCCAACGATCCGGCCGCGACCACCACGGCGGACGCGACCGTGCCGGCCAAGCCGCTGCAGCTCGCCTTCGCGGCCGATGATCTGCCGGTTGCAGCAATCCCGGAGGCCGCCCCTTCGGAGCAAAGCGTCGCCGCGCCCAAAGCCGTCACCAAGCTGCCGCCGGTGATCGCGACAACTCCGGTCCAAAAGCCGAAGCCCAAGCCGGCCGCGAAGGAAGCGCTGCTCAGCGACGGCCAGATCGCACAGATCAAGACCCGCCTCAATCTGTCGTCGTCCCAGGAATATTATTGGCCGTCGGTCGAGCAGGCGTTGCGCGCCATCGGCCGCAAGCTGCATGCCACCGCGCGCGGCCACGACCGCAGCACCCCGGCGATCGATCCGGACAGCGCCGAAGTGCAGCAGCTCAAATACGCCGCGATGCCGCTGCTGTTCCAGCTGCGCGAAGATCAGAAGCAGGAAGTTCGTAAGCTCGCCCGTGCCATGGGCCTCGAACAGGTTGCACAACAGATCTGACGCAGATAGCAGCGGCGCGAATGCGCCTCTGCTCCTGTTAGCCAGATTGCTACTACGCAGCGGTTTCCTGGGCTTCCCGCTCCGGCCAATTCGCAGGCCGACCGGGAACCAACTTCAGCCCTTCGACGAAGTGATCGACCCAGGTGCGATCGACGAAGGGGAGCCAGTCCAGAAAGCGTTTGGAGAAGTTCGGCTTGATGGCGAGGAGCTCGTCGCAGGCGATCCGTGCCGCGTCGAGCTGCCCCATCCGTACCAGCGCGTTGATCTTCAGAACATGCGCGTACCAATAGGCAGGGCGCCGTGCCAGCGCCAGCGTGGCATGTTCGATCGCTTCCGGCCATTGTCCCAGCATGGTGTAGGCGAGCGCCAGTTCGCCCAGCGAATAGAAGATATTGGGATCGTTCGACGACAGCCGCATCGCCGTCTTGAGCTGAACGATCGCCCGATCGGGCTCGCCGGCGAGATTGAAACAACCGCCGAGCTGAGCATGCGCCAGCGCTAGGCTCGGCGTCAGCGTGATCGCCTGCTTCAACAGGTTCTTCGCTTCGAGGGGATGCCGCAGCCACATCTCGGCGATGCCGGCCAGCATGAAACCGCGACCGTCGTCGGGATCGGCCAGCATCGCCTGCTGCGCCAGCTTGCGCATCCGCAGGATCTGATCCTGCGGCTGGCGGCCGGCCCAGATCGACCACGCCAGCGCCGCCGTCGCCTGGATCAGTGCTTCGGGTGAATTGGGATCGAGCGCCAGCGCTTCGGCGAACAGTTTCTGCGCCATTTCGGAATCGGCGCGCGTCAGACGGTTGAGATGCCAGCGGCCGCGCCAGATCAGATCGCTGACGCCGAGCTTGTCCTGCCGTTTGCCGCGAATGCGGATCTGCTCGGCGTGGTCGATCCGGCTTTCGAGCTGCGCCACCAGTTCGTTGACGAACTGCACGAGCTCGTCATGCGCCGCCGGGGATTGCAGCGTGAACCGCCGCGACCATAGCGAATAGCCGGTGATCGCCTCGGCCAGCGAGGCCGACACCCCATAGGAGTCGTAGGCGCGATACAGCCGGCCCTCGACGAGGTACTGCGCCCCGAGGCGCTGGCCGATCAGCTTGCGGTCGTCCCGCTCGGTGAACGAAAAGCTGGAGTTGCGCGAGATCACCGGCAGCCAGCGGATGCGCGACAGCCCGACGATCAGTTCCTCGCCGATGCCCTCGGCTACGTAGTCCAACGCCTCATCCCCGGTGGCGTTGGCGAACGGCAGCACCGCGATCGCGGGACGGCCGGCGAAGCCCACCGGCGGCGTCGAGATGTCGACGATATGGGTCGGCAGCGTCGTCGCGCCGCCGGCCACCGCCGAAACCACGATATCGTTCGCGGGCGGCACGAGGGCGTCGCGCTGCTCACGCAGCCATTGGCCGAATCCAAGCTCGCTCGGAATATCGACACCTTCCAGCAATTCTCCGATCGCCCGGCCAGGACGCGCGGCAAACAGGTCGATGTCGATCAGGTCGGTGCGGAGACGTACACGATCGCGATCGCTGAGCAGCAGCTCGGCACCGTTCGCGTTCAGCAGCTTGCGCAGGTTCGATAGCTCGCGGCGCAGACTGCCGGCAGCTTCGGCCTTGCGCCGACTGCCCCACAGCCGATCCTGCAGCCAGCCGCGGGTGCGCGCGCCATCACGCGACAAGGCGAGCATTGCGACGACGGCGATGCCCTTCTTGCTGGTGATCTCGACCCGGCGCCCGCTGGGTGCCGTGAGTTCGAAGGGTCCAAGCAGCCGAAGCGCGTACCGCTCCGAATTTGCCGCCGTCATCCCGTATCCTTCCTGCCGCTTCGTTCAAAATAGCACTTTTCACGCGTCTATCACGCCATTTTCACGATGGGGGCCCATCGATAAGGAGGCGGAACTCGACCCAATAAGGGATTATGCAAGATGTCTCTTGACCGATTGAAAAATTGAGTAACAAAGAGACATATACCGTCGGTTGCAGCGGGCGAGCAGGCAACGACATGCGAGTGCATCGTATGTGAAACGGCGGAAGATACGGGCGGGGTTATGGTTAGCGTGACTGGAAGCGAGCTCCACCAGGAGCTTCTGTTCGCGTTCGGCGGCGGCGAGCGCGATGTTACCGTGGCCCTGCTCGACGGTTTGGTCGACCGCACCCATGATTGTTTCATCGGCGCGCCCCTCAAGCCGCTCAACACCGCAGTCGCCCAGCACACCGGCGACGACGCCCCCCAAGCGCCCAAGCCACCCATCTGGCCAGCCTCCTCTTCGGGCAACCCTGCCGGTCGGTGGAGGGCATCGCGCCGATGTGCCGCGGGCTGCTGGCACCGATCTTCAGTGATGCCCGATCTGTGTGCGGACAGGCCGATCTGGCCGACGCGATCACGCGGGCACTCGATCACGGCGCCGACATTATCCTGATTGGTGCCGGAGCGTTCGAACGCCCTTGGTATCCGGGCTTCGCGTTGGCGGACGCGGTCGCCAAGTGCAACGCCAGCAACACGCTGATTGTCACCAGCGCCGGCAGCAAAGGCTGCACCACTCTGCTGCGGCGTTGCGGCGCTTTGAACCTGCTGCCGGTCGCAGCTCTCGACAGCGTCGGCCAGCTCCTCGGCGGCCAATGCCGCGACCTCGGCGACATCGGGATCGCCATTCCCGGCACCAGCGTATCGGGCGCGGCCCTGGAAGGCCGAGTGGTGCAGCGAAGCAACCCAAATGTGGCGGCGGGGATGGGGGCGGGGGTGGCGGCGGTGCTGTTGGGCGTGTTGTGCAGGGCGGGCGGGGCGCGCGATCCAGGGGCGGTCGCCGAGGCGATCCGGATGACCGCGACACCGCGAGGCGCGCTCGGCGGATCCGATTACCCGGCGACCTGGACCGGCCGCAAGAGCCTGGAGACCGCCGCCGCCTACCTGACGGGGCGCTACGAGAGCGCCTACGCGTCCAGCCTGTTTGAAACCTGGTATCGCGCCCGGGCGGGCGCGACCCGGTCGGATCACGCCGCGTTTCGTCCGCGGGCGTGATCCTGCCACCACGCTTCCAGCGCATCCGCCTCCGGCGGCAGCGACACCGACAGCCCCTGGGCGAAGTCGTTCCAGACGTCCTCGGCCTTCGGCGTCACCACGCACGCCACCGGCACGCCGGCCGCGATCGCCGCCTGGAACGCCGACATCAACCCGCCGCGCACCGCCTCCTGGCCGCCGAACCGGCTCAGCACCACCAGCGCCGGCTTGCGCGCCACCGCGCGTTCGACCGCCCCCGCCGCCAAAGCCAGCGACGACGAATTGAGATTGCAGGCCTGCGATCCCGAGCCGAGATCCTGATGCATCGCATAGCGGTCGCCGGTCGCGATATCGATCAGCTCGCTGCGGCACTCGCAGCCCTCGTGACCGCCGCCATGGCCTTCACCGTGACCATGCCCATGCCCGTGTCCCTGATGGCCGCGGCCGGTATCTTCCGGCGGCACGATCACGCCGACGACGTCGATGCCCTCGGCCTTGCGGCGTAGCGCAAACGCCGTGAGCACGTCGGCGGCCGGCGTCCCCGGGCCGCCGCGCAGCGCCGCGATCGGCATCAGTTGGTTGCTTTCGAACGACATTGTCGATTCTCCTCCATGGGATACGGACGTACGTCGTCGCTGACCCGACACGACTGGTAGTCGCGTAGTCGTCAGCGCCGCCGTTGCAGCGATCAGCAAAGAGAATGCGAAGTTCGTGCCGGCTCGCGGCACCTCATCGCCGCCAACTACGCGTGGCCGTCGCGCCCCGGCGCGAGCGCGACGCCCTTGATCTGCGCATAGACGTCGACGCCGTCGGCGAGCCGAAGCAGATCCCACGACCGTCGGCTCAGCCGCGCCAGCAGCCGGCCGCCATCGCCTTCGCGCCCGAGCGCCAGCACCACCAGCATCTCGTTGGCGCCGACCGGCGAAGTGGTCACGATCCGTGCCGCCACCGCGTTGAGGATCGAGCTCGCCTGCGGCAGCTCGCGCGCCAGGCTGACGTCGCTGGCGGCGATCCGAACCCGGCGAAGTTCGCCGCTCGCCGCCGGCGCCGACGGCACCAGCAGCCGCCCGCCGTCGATCTGCAGCGTCACCAGGCCATAGCTGGAATCGTAGCTTTCGACCTCGGCGTCGAAATTCACCGCGGCGTCCCGTGCAATCGCCAGCGGCAGCTTGGGATCGCTCTGCAGCTCGGCGAGCGGCCCGACCGCCAGCACCTTGCCGGCCTGCATCAGCACCAGATGATCGGCGAGCCGTTCGATCTCGGTGATGTCGTGACTGACGTAAACCACCGGCAGCGACAGCCGCGCATGCAGCCGCTCCAGGAACGGCAGGATCTCGTCCTTGGTGAGCCGATCCAGCGCCGACAGCGGCTCGTCCATTAGCAAGAGTTTCGGCTGCGACAGCAGCGCCCGTCCGATCGCGACGCGTTGACGCTCGCCGCCGGACAGATTGCGCGGCGAGCGTTCCAGCAACTTCGCAAGGCCGAGCAGCTCGATCACTTCGTCGAACTCGACCGCATCGGCATGGGCCTTAACCGGCTCGTGCGGCGCGCCGTACAGCAGGTTGGCTCTTACCGAGAGATGCTGGAACAGGCTGGCTTCCTGAAACACATAGCCGATCGGCCGATGATGCGGTTTCAGGAAGGTCGTATCGTCCTGCCACACCTCGCCGCTGACTTCGCAGCTACTTCCCGGCAGATGCTGCAGGCCGGCGAGGCAGCGCAGCACGCTGGACTTGCCGCAGCCGGAGGGCCCGAACAGGCCGGTGATTCCGGTGGCCGGCACCGTAAACGCGGCATCCAGCTTGAAGCCGCCGAGCCGGCCGCGAAACGCCGCCCGAATGGTGGGAGGTGACAGCGCCCTCATGCCCGGATCCGCGCGGTTCGTTTTTCCAGCATCATCATGGTGAGGATCACCACGAAGGCGAACGCCGCCATGCCGCCGGCCAGAATGTTGGCCTCACGCCACTGCGAGGTCTCGACGTAGTCGTAGATCGCCACCGACAGCACCTTGGTGCTGCCCGGAATGTTGCCGCCGATCATCAGCACGATGCCGAACTCGCCGACGGTGTGGGCGAAACCCAGCACCGCGCCGGCCAGAAAGCCCGGCCGCGCCAGCGGCACCGCCACCGTCCAGAATGCCTTCAGCGGCGACGCGCGCAGCGTCGCGGCAACTTCCAGCGGACGATCGCCGATCGCATCGAATGCATTGCGGATCGGCTGCACCACGAACGGCATCGAATAGATCACCGAGCCGAACACCAGGCCACCGAAGGTGAACGCCACGGTGCGACCGCCCCACAGCGACGCCAGCGCGCCGCCCGGCCCGTCCGGCCCCATCAGTACCAACAGATAAAACCCGAGCACGGTCGGCGGCAGCACCAGCGGCAGCGCCACCACTGCCGCGATGCCTTCCTTCCACCACGCCCTGGAGCGCGCCAGCCACCATGCGATCGGCGTGCCGACGATCAGCAGGATCACCGTGGTGATCGCCGCCAGCTCGATGGTGAGCCACACCGGCTGCCAGATGTCGGGGGGAGGCTATGCATACGTTCTCAGGACTGATGTGGTGAAGGAAACGAGACCTTCCTCCGTCATTGCGAGCGAAGCGAAGCAATCCATGCGGCGAGCACCGAGCTGGATTGCTTCGTCGCTACGCTCCTCGCAATGACGGAGAGGCTTCAGCATGAGAACGTCAGCTCGCCTTCGGCGTGGTGACTTCGTAGCCGAACTTCTCGATGATGGCGCGCGACTCCGGGCCCTTGAGGAAGTCGAGGAACGCCTTGGCGGCGGCGTTGGCTTCGCCCTTCTTCAGCAGCACCGCGTCCTGGGTGATCGGCTTGTACAGGTTCTGCGGCACCATCCAGCGCGAGCCGTCCTTGTCGCCGATCACCTGCGACAGAGCCACGAAGCCGATCTCGGCGTTGCCGGTCTGCACGAACTGATAGGCCTGGGTGATGTTGGCGCCTTCGACCAGCTTCGGCTTCAGGTCGTCGTACAGCTTCAGCGCCTGCATGGTCTCGACCGCGGCGGCGCCGTAGGGCGCGGCGGCCGGATTGCAGATCGACACCTTGGCGATCGACGCTTGCTTCAGGGTCTCTTCGCCCTTCACCACGCCCGGCGACTTGCTCCATAGCACCAGCTTGCCGACCGCGTAGGTGAACACGCTGTCCTTCACGCCGAGGCCTTCTTCGGCGAGCTTCTTCGGCCGCGCCGAATCGGCCGACAGGAATACTTCGAACGGCGCGTCCTGAGTGATCTGGGTGTAGAACTGACCGCTGGCGCCGAAAGACAGCACCACCTCGTGCCCGGTCTTGGCCTTGAACGCCGCGGCGATCTCCTTCACCGGCTCGGTGAAATTCGCCGCGACCGCGACCTTGGCGGAATCGGCGAGCGCCGGCACAGAGGCAAGTCCGGCGGCAAAAGCTGCGCCGAACAGGGCGAGCTTGAGAGTGGCAATGGCTTTCAAGGGAAGTCTCCTACTGGTTGAAGTCCGCATTGATGGTGATGGCGACAAGGCGAACGGTGCGAAGCGGCCAAAGCCTCGTTTGGTGATCAAGCCTCGTTTGGGATGATGTCGCTCCGCTCGGAATGATGAGATCGGGACGAACATGGTCGGTGCATCGCGTCAGTCGATCGCGACGATGACGTGAGCGGCGTCGAACACCGCGCAGGCCGGATCACCGGGGGCCAGCTTGAGGTCTTCGGCGCTGCGCGCCGTGACCGAGGCCGCCAGCGTCTTGTCGCCGCCGATATCGAGCACGATCTCGGCGTTGACGGCCGAGATGTCGGCGCGGCGCACGATGCCGCGCACGCAATTGCGCGCCGAGACCAGCGGCGGCTGATGGCCCGGCGCGATCATCACGAATGGCGCCTTGATCAGCACGATCGCCTCACGACCGACCACGAGACCGAGGCTGCGCACGCTCTCGGCGGTCAGCAGCGCGTAGATCGTGGTCTCGGGCGACACCGTCACGGCGACTTCGGCGCTGAGCGTATCGGCCTTGATGTCCGTGATGACACCGCGAAGGGCGTTGCGGGCACTGGTCTTCATGAAGAATCCGGAGACGAGATTGATCGGGGTGATGCCGCTGCCGGCGAGTTCGGGCTCGAGGTTGCGGAACACCCGCGCCATCTCGGCCTCGAGCCGGCCGAAAGCTTCGATCACCTTGACGCCCGTCGGGGTCAGTTGCGCACCGCCGCCGGCCTTGCCGCCGGTGCGGGTCTCCAACAGCGGCCGACCAAACAAGTTGGTCATCGCGTCGAGCGCATCCCAGGCGGCCTTGTAGCTGAGGCCCGCCGCCTTGGCGCCGGCGGTAATGCTGCCTTCGCGCGCCACCGCCTGGAGCAACCGGATGCGGTCGCGGCCGACCCCGGAAATCTCCTTTGTTTTCAGTGTGACGGTTGCCTCTATGGACATCCAGGCAGCCTCGTCATTTGGTCGGACTGGTCGTCATGTGCAGGAACTATATAACGGTAAACCCGATCCGGCCAACCTCAACGAAGGAGACCACAGCCATGAAAATCAGCGCCCGCAATCAGCTCAAGGGCACCATTGTCGACGTCATCAAAGGTGCGACTACCTCGCATGTACGCATCGACATCGGCGGCGGAGCGATCGTAACTGCTTCGATCACCAACGAATCCGCCGAAGAACTGAAGCTCGCCAAGGGCCAGCCGGCGATGGCCGTGATCAAGGCTTCGGACGTGCTGGTCGCCGTCGACTAAGCCGGTCGCGATCGATTCAAGCGACAACAGGTCGCGCCCACCCATTACTTCAGTGCCTCGCAGATGCTGACGTGAGGGTGGGCGGGACGGCGGAAGCTGCGGCCATGCAGCTTGCCCCACCATTGATCGAGCGCGCGCCGCTCGCATTTCAGCCGGACGCTCATGCCGTCGGCGAATTTGATCCAGGCGTCGAAGCGATGGCTCGGCACCGCAATCACCAGCGGGACGTCGGCGCTGAGCGCCTCGACGATCAGGTGCAGCAAGCCTTTGCCTTCGCTCTCCTGCTGGCCGAACCGATTGATGATCAAAAGGTCCGCGCCCTGCGCCAGGGCGCACGCGACCCGCGCGCCGGCATCGAGCAGGCGGCTCGGATCGAGCCGGCAGCCCTCGGCCATCGGGCCGAGATCCTGATACAGCGAAATCTGCTCGCCGGAATGCACCAGCCTGGCGGACAGCCCGCGGGTCTCGTCACCGCGCGGCCCGACCTGCACCAGGCCGACGGCGCGGTATCCTTGTGAATTGAGGTCGGCGGCGAATTCGCTCAGCACCCGATCCGGGTCCTCGCCGCGTTCATAGACCAGAGCAGCCAGATCGCATTGGGAGTCGAAGGTCATCGGCCCATCGCCGCGGCTTGGCGGCGCTCCTCTGTCGAGAGAGCACGAGCGGCGGGCAGATACCCCTGCGCTCCGCCATCGTCATATATGACAGTATATAACGATCCCGCGCCAGCAGAAATTCTGCTTTTGGACCAATGGAAAAGATGCGACCGAGGAGCGGATGCAAACGCAACTAGCACCGCCTGTTGTTTGGGCGATGCGTAATTTTATTGCTCCCTGATCCATATTTTTTGCGCTTTGATGCGCGTCAAATCAGGGGTTTCCCCTGCGTGCTACTGCACCGCACACAACGCAACATCTCTGCCAGCGAGGCCCTGATACCTCGCGAGCAGTCAATCACAAGGCCACGAGGAGGTTCTGCCCGGCCGCTGCTCAGCAGCCGCCCGGCATCGATACACCTTTCCCCTGAGATGGCCCCACGCAACACGGCGGGTTCGCTCCGCCGATCCAACGCAGACACGCAAAAACGGACGGACCCCATGAACGCAAAATATCCTGGCATTCCCTCAGTGATCCACGGCAATGGCGCGGTGGCGCAGGTGATGGGGCATGTCTGCGGCGGCGTCATCGGCTACCCGATCACGCCTTCGACCGAGATCTCGGAAATCTATGAGGCGTTCCGCTCGTCCGGCGGCTGCAACGTCTGGGGCAAGCATCCGTTCTTCTTCGAACCGGAAGGCGAACACTCGGCGCAGTCCGGCGCGCTCGGCGCGGCGCTGACCGGCGGCAAGTTCATCTCCAACGCTTCGTCGTCCCAGGGCATCCTGTACGGCCTGGAGTCGCACTACGTCACCGTCGGCAAGAAGGTCGGCGGTTTCGTGCTGCAGGTCGCCGCGCGCGTGGTGTCGAAGCACTCGCTGAACGTGATGGCCGGCCATGACGACGTCTATGCGCTGCTGTCGTCGGGCTACACGATTCTGTTCGGCTCCAATCCGCAGGAAGCCGCCGACCTCGCCGCGATCTCTTATAAGGTCGCCGCGATGTCGCTGATCCCGGTCGCCAACGCGATGGACGGCTTTGCGACCTCGCACATGCTGTCCGAAGCGCTGATGCCGGAGCCGGACCTGCTGCGCGAATTCCTCGGCGACCCGGCTGGCCGCATCAAGTGCCCGACCGTGGCGCAGGAGATGCTGTTCGGTGCCAAGGGCCGCGTGTTCCAGCTCAAGCAGTATCTGCTGCGGCACGAAGCCGACTTCATGCCGACCGACCTCGCCTCGCTCAGGAAATTCCTCGACGACAACGCCGACACGATCGAGACCGATAACGCCGGTACCATCGTGGTCGAGACCCTCGCTTACGTGCCGGAAGAGCTGCGCGGCCAGTGGAAGCGGCAGTGGATCAACGCGCCCGAGAAGGGCACCCGCCAGCTGGTGCCGGCGCTGGTCGACATCGACAATCCGGGCCTGACCGGCGGCGTGCAGAACCAGCCGGACTTCCAAGCCGGCGCGGTCGACCACCGCACGCACTTCGCCAATTCGGTGCCGCGCTTCGTCACCGAAGCGATGGCCGAATACGCCGCGCTGACCGGCCGCGAATACAAGCCGGTGATGACCTATATGTGCGACGACGCCGAGCACGTCGTGGTCGGCCTCGGTTCGGTCACCGACGACGCCGAAGCGGTCGCGGCTTATCTGCGCTCGCAGGGCAAGAAGGTCGGCGTGGTGTCGGTCAAGATGCTGCAGCCGTTCCCGGAAGCCGAACTGGTCGAAGCGCTGAAGGGCAAGACCGCCGTCACCGTGCTGGAGCGTTCGGAAGTCACCGCGCTGACCCAGCTCGTCACCCAGGCGCTCTGCAAGGCCCGCGAGAACGGCGACGCCGGCGTGCGTCACGCCGGCATCCCGGCGCTGACCAAGCTGCCGAAAATCACCACCGCGATCTTCGGCCTCGGCGGCCACGATCTGCAGCCGCGCGACCTGATCGCCTGCTACGCCAATATGGAGAAGCAGGACTCGGCGCCGTTCGTGTATCTCGGCACCAAGTTCTTCACCGAGAACCCGTCGCCGCGGATGGAAGCGCTGCAGAACCGGCTGAAGGCGGCGTATCCGGAAACCCAGTTCATGGCGTTGCCGACGGGGCAGAACCCGAACCTGCTGCCGCCCTCCGCGTTCCGCATCCGCTTCCACTCGATCGGCGGCTACGGCACCATCGCGTCCGGCAAGCTGCTCACCGACATCCTGGCCGGCGCGCTCGACATGCATTCGAAGTCGGCGCCGAAATACGGCTCGGAAAAGAGCGGCGCGCCGACCAACTACTACATCACGCTGTCGCCGGAGCCGGTGAAGATCACCAACGCCGAGCTGGAAGACGTCGAGATCGTGATCTCGCCGGACCACAAGGTGTTCGTGCACACCAACCCGCTGCGCGGCCTGGTGGCGGGCGGCACCTTCATCCTGCAGACCAACCTGTCGCCGCTCGAAGTGTGGCGTGATCTGCCGGCCAAGGCGCGCCAGACCATCCGCGACAAGAAGATCAAGTTCTACGTGATCGACGCCTTCGCGGTGGCCAAGCGCCACGCGCCGACCGCCGAACTCGAAACCCGCATGATGGGCATCGCCTTCATCGGCGCGGTGTGCGGCAACGTCGACCGCGTGGTCGCCGACGCCTCGCAGGACGCGATGCTCAACAAGATCCGCCAGCAGATCTCGAAGAAGTTCGGCGCCAAGGGCGGCGACATCGTCGAGGGCAACATGGCGGTGATCCGCGAGGGTCTCGAGGCCACCCACAAGGTCGATTACGACGCCGCCGAATTCGGCGAGGACGCCATCAAGGCCGCCCCGAAGGCCAAGCGCGACGCCTCGATCTCGGCCTCGATGTGCCGCGTCGCGGCGCCGGCTTCGGCCGCGGGCTTCCTCGATCCGGAGTACTACGACGACGTGCTCGCCGCGCCGTTCCGCGACGGCACCATCGCCGAAGCGCCGGTGCTGCCGGGCATCGGCATGTTCATGCCGGCCGGCTCCGCCGCCGCCAAGGACAAGGGCCTGTTCCGCCGCAACGTGCCGGAGTTCAAGGCCGACCTCTGCACCGGCTGTATGGAATGCGCGCTGGTCTGCCCGGATGCCGCGATCCCGAACGCGGTGCACGACATCCACGAACTGCTGCTGACCGCGATCAAGCAGCTCGACATCGCGCCCGCCCAGCAGGACAGCTTGCGCGAGAAGGTGCCGGCGCTGACCGAGGCGATCCGTGACGTGTATCGCCAGGCTAAGGACGACAAGCCGTTCCACGACATCGTGGCGCAGGCAGCCGAAGCGCTGAAGCTCGACAACGCCACGCTGAACCGCAACTTCGGCAAGCTGGCGGCGGCGCTGTCGGTGTATCCGGTGGCCCGCACCCGGCCGTTCTTCGACGCAATGGAGAAGAGCCAGCCGGGCACCGGCGGCCTGTATTCGGTGAGCGTCGACCCGTGGAAGTGCTCGGGCTGTCTCGAATGTATCGACGTCTGCGGCCCCGGCGCGCTGGTCGATCGTGAGCAGGACGAGCCGATGCTGGAGCAGCTCCAGGCGCGGTTCGAATTCCTCAGCCGCACTCCGAACACCCCGGCGCGATTCACCGAGAGCGCGACCAAGCCGGAAGGCGAGACCAAGCGCCTGATGCTGGATCGCGCCAACTACTACGCGACCACCGGCGGCCACGGCGCCTGCCGCGGCTGCGGCGAAGTCACCGCGATCCGTCTGGTCACCTCGACCAACCACGCGATCCACGACAAGCGCCGCAAAGATCACATCCGCGAGCTGGAAACCCTGATCGACCAGCTCAATGCCAAGCGGGCGCTGGTGGCCGGCGACGAGGCGCGCGCCGCCCGGATCGACCAGACCCTGAAGACGCTGGAGAAGCGGCTGTATCTCTATGAGAGCGGCCCGACCGGCAACGGCCCGTCCGGCATGGTGATCGCCAACGCCACCGGCTGCTCGAGCGTCTATGCGTCGACCTTCCCGTTCAACCCCTACACCGATCCGTGGGTGAACAGCCTGTTCCAGGACACCCCTGCCGTCGCGAAGGGCATCTTCGAAGGTCTCACCGCCAAGGCCTCGGAGGACTTCCGAGCGCTGCGCGTCGCCAAGCTCGAACTGGCCGACGCCTATGATGCGGCCAAGCACGACGGCTACTTCCGCTACTTCGGCTGGAGCGAATTCACGCCGGAAGAGCGCTCGATGCTGCCGACCGTGCTGAGCATGGGCGGCGACGGCGCCACCTACGACATCGGCTTCGGCGCGCTGTCGCGTCTGCTCGCCACCAAGACCCCGATCAAGGTCGTGGTGCTGAACACCGGCGCCTATTCCAACACCGGCGGCCAGACCTCGACGGCGAGCCTCACCGGCCAGGACAGCGACCTGTCGCGGTTCGGCATCGCCCAGCACGGCAAGCAGGAATCCCGCAAGGAACTCGGCCTGATCGCCTCGTTCCATCCCAACGTGTTCGTGGTGCAGACCGCGACCGCGCTGCAGGGCCACTTCCTGAAGAACGTGATGGAGTTCCTGAACCACACCTCGTCGCCGGCGGTGCTCGACGTCTATACGCCGTGCCAGGCCGAGCATGGCATCGGCGACGCCGTCGCCAACCGCCAGGCGCGTCTTGCAATCGAAAGCCGGATGAATCCGGTGTTCGTCCACGACCCGCGCAAGGGCAGCAAGCTCAACAACTGGTTCTCGCTCGACGGCAACCCCGAGGCCGACCAGGACTGGGCCACCAAGACGATCGAGTACGTCGATGAGAACGGCAAGCCGCAGCTTCTGAAGGCCAAGCTGACGCCGGCCGACTTCGCCCACACCGAAGTCCGCTTCCGCAAGCAGTTCAAGCCGCTGAAGAAGGATGCGGACGCGCTGCCGATCGACGAATATGTCGCGCTCGACCCGGCGGCGCGGGCCGGCAAGACGCCGTTCATCTACGCCACCGATGCCGACAAGAAGCTGATCAAGCTGTCGGTCGGCGAGACCGTGGTGGCGCTGGTGGAAGAGCGGCGGAAGTACTGGCGCACGCTGCAATATCTCGGCGGCTTCGACGTCCGTGCGCTCGACGAAGCGCATAGCGCCGAACTGGCGGCGCTGCAGCACCAGTACGACGAACAGGTCAAGGCCCGCGAAAGCTCGCTCGATCAGATCGCGCGCGGCATGAGCGAGCTGGCGGCCTCTTCGAACGCGCCGGCCGCCGGTGGGCTCGCCGGCCTGATGGCCGGGCTGGCGCCCGCCCCGGCCGCCGCGGCGGCGCAGACCAACGGCGCCAAGCAGGCGAACGGCAACGGCGCCGAGCCGATCCACATCGACGATGCGGACCTCGGCAAGTGCACCAACTGCAAGAGCTGCTACCAGGACGTGCCGGAAGTGTTCGAACTCACCAAGATCGTCGTCGACGGCGCCCCGAAGGACGTCGCCCACGTCATCCCGGGCGTGTTCAGCAAGCTCAAGGTCACGCCTGAACTGTCGGCCAAACTGAGCCGCGCAGCGGCCAACTGCGATGCGGAGATCATTCGATGAGCGACATCACCGGAACGGTCTCCAGCGACGTGCTGCGCTACCAGCAGGCGCGCAGCACGCTGGAAAGCTCCAAGAGCGAGCTGGAAGAGCTGCAGAACAGCGAAGCTGTCGGCATCTTCCAGAAGCAGCTCGCGCTCTTGCAGAAGCGCCTGGTCAACGACCCGGCGTCGCTGCGCAACATGTTCATCGCGGACGGCACCCAGGCGATCATCTGGGAATTCCAGCAGCCGGAGCTCGGTGAAGCCTTCACCACCACGCTGTGGAATCTGCTCGCCCGCGGCGACGACATGTCGACGATCCTGCAGCGCTTCATCTGGGCGCTGCCGCTGAAGTTCAAGCGCAAGTTCATCAAGGCGATCGACGTGCACCTGCGCGGTCGCTACCCGATGTTCGAGAACCTGTCGGAAGGCTGGCCGGGCGAAGCGTTCATCCCGCCCTACATCCGTCCGGCCGAAGAGCGCGCGATCGACTTCGAACTCGTGAACCAGGGCTATCTCGGCTACCAGTCGATCGGCTACTCGCTGCGAGAGTGCGAGCTGTTCGTCTGGTTAGAGGTGATGCGCGACAAGCAGTGCGACGACAAGCCGTGCGAGCTCGGCGTGCTGATCCAGGGCCGGAAGGAAGCCAAGGGCGGCTGCCCGGTGAAGATCCACATCCCCGAGATGCTGGACCTGCTCGGCAACGGCAAGCATCGCGAAGCCTTGGAGCTGATCGAAAGCTGCAACCCGCTGCCGAACGTCACCGGCCGCGTCTGCCCGCAGGAACTGCAGTGCCAGGGCGTCTGCACCCATACCAAGCGGCCGATCGAAATCGGCCAGCTCGAATGGTATCTGCCCGAGCATCAGAAGCTCACCAATCCGAACGCCAATGAGCGGTTCGCCGGCCGGATCTCGCCGTGGGCCGCGGCGGTGAAGCCGCCGATCGCGGTGGTCGGCTCCGGTCCGTCGGGTCTGATCAACGCGTACTTGCTGGCGGTCGAAGGCTTCCCGGTCACGATCTTCGAGGCGTTCCACGACCTCGGCGGCGTGCTGCGCTACGGCATTCCGGAATTCCGCCTGCCCAACACGCTGATCGACGACGTCGTCGAAAAGATCATCCTGCTCGGCGGCCGTTTCGTGAAGAATTTCGTGGTCGGCAAGACCGCGACGCTCGAAGACCTCAAGGCCGAGGGCTTCTGGAAGATCTTCGTCGGCACCGGCGCGGGCCTGCCGACCTTCATGAACGTGCCGGGCGAGCATCTGCTCGGCGTGATGTCGGCCAACGAGTTCCTGACCCGCGTCAACCTGATGCGCGGCCTGGACGACCGCTACGAGACGCCGCTGCCCGAGGTGAAGGGCAAGAACGTGTTCGTGATCGGCGGCGGCAACACCGCGATGGACGCGGCGCGCACCGCCAAGCGGCTCGGCGGCAACGTCACCATCGTGTATCGCCGCACCAAGAGCGAGATGCCGGCCCGCGTCGAGGAGCTGCATCACGCGCTGGAAGAGGAGATCAATCTCGCGGTGCTGCGCGCGCCGCGCGAATTCATCGGCGACGACCACACCCACTTCGTCACCCACGCGCTGCTCGACGTCAACGAGCTCGGCGAACCGGACAAGTCCGGCCGCCGCAGCCCGAAGCCGACCGGACAGATCGAGCGGGTGCCGGTCGACCTCGTGATCATGGCGCTGGGCAACACCGCCAACCCGATCATGAAGGACGCCGAGCCGGGCCTGAAGACCAACAAATGGGGCACCATCGAGGTCGAAGAAGGCTCGCAGCGGACCTCGATCAAGGACGTCTACACCGGCGGCGACGCCGCCCGCGGCGGCTCCACCGCGATCCGCGCGGCCGGCGACGGCCAGGCGGCGGCGCGCGAGATCGTCGGCGAGATTCCGTTCACGCCGGCCGAGATCAAGGACCGCGTCGAACGCGCCGCGAAGTACACCGAACTCGGCCAGGTGGCGCAGACCATCGTCAACAAGGTGCCGCTGGCCGGCGGCATCGTCGAGTTCACCGTGCGGGCCCCGATGGTGGCGCGCTCGGCCCAGGCCGGACAATTCGTCCGCGTGCTGCCGTGGGAGAAGGGCGAACTGATCCCGCTGACGCTGGCCGATTGGGACGCCGAGAAAGGCACCATCGACCTCGTCGTGCAGGGCATGGGCACTTCGTCGCTGGAGATCAACCGGATGGCGATCGGCGATGCGTTCTCCGGCATCGCCGGTCCGCTCGGCCGCGCCTCGGAACTGCACCGCTACGAGGGCAACCAGACCGTGGTGTTCTGCGCCGGCGGCGTCGGCCTGCCGCCGGTGTATCCGATCATGCGCGAGCACCTGCGGCTCGGCAACCACGTGACGCTGATCTCAGGCTTCCGCGCCAAGGAGTTCCTGTTCTGGACCGGCGACGACGAGCGCGTCGGCAAGCTCAAGCAGGAGTTCGGCGACCAGCTGTCGCTGATCTACACCACCAACGACGGCTCCTACGGCGTCAAAGGCTTCGTCACCGGCCCGCTCGAGGAGATGATGAAGGCCAACCAGGAAGGCAAAGGCCGCAGCATCGCCGAGGTGGTGGCGATCGGCCCGCCGCTGATGATGCGGGCGGTCAGCGACCTCACCAAACCCTACGGCGTCAAGACCGTGGCGAGCCTCAACTCGATCATGGTGGATGCCACGGGCATGTGCGGCGCCTGCATGGTGCCGGTGACCATCGACGGCAAGATGGTCCGCAAGCACGCCTGCATCGACGGCCCCGAAATCGACGCCCACATCATCGACTGGGACAAGTTCCTGCCCCGCTTCAACGCCTTCAAGACGCAGGAACTGGAGAGCAAGAAGAAGCACGGCTTCGCGTAAGCGCGAAGTCGCAGCCGATCGTCACGACCATCCGGACCGGCGCCCCGCGCCGTCCGGGCACACGCTCAGCGAAGCAATCCAGTCTCTCATCGGCCCTGGATTGCTTCGTCGTTTCGCTCCTCGCCAGGGCGGCGAGAGAGTGATTATTAGATGGCACGGATCATCGCCGATCCACTCGGCCGAGCTACTCGCCCGCCCCTACAAAAACCTCGCATCGTCGCGAAGTAACAGGTCACGGATGCGAGCCGGGACGGGGAAGCCGTATCCGCTGTATCCCTCTTTCCAAGTCAGATGTCCTGAGCGATGTTCTTCGGACGTATAGAGCTCTGAGCCGACCATCTGCATGGCGTGCAAGACGGCTTGCACGCTGTCGACGCCATGACCCGAGTTCGTGCGCGTTCGATCGGGCCACTCGATCTGCCACGGGCACTCCCAGGAGACCTGTGCAACCATGGGCCGAAAGATCCGGACAGTAAGTGTCTGGCAGCCTTCTTTCGCGTTGACCGTCAATGTGCGGGCTACGAATTCTTCCATGTCAAAGCCTCGATGAAAATCGGTCGGCTGCTCAAACAGGCGCTGGTCGGTCGATTCCTCGGGTTGAAATTTACCCCGGCTCCCCCACGAAGGGGTGCCAAACGCCTCCGGACGCCTTAAGTTGCGGCCATGCCGAAAACGACCAAGTCCGCCGCTGCGACGCCTGCCGCTTCCTCCGCCACGCCCCCTGCCCCGGCCGGCGTCAAGCCGCCCGGCAAGGGCGACCATGTGTTCCTGGTCGACGGCTCGTCCTACATTTTCCGCGCCTATCACGCGCTGCCGCCGCTGAACCGCAAATCGGACGGGCTGCAGGTCAATGCCGTGCTCGGTTTCTGCAACATGCTGTGGAAGCTGCTCCGCGACATGCCGCCGGAGAATCGGCCGACGCATCTGGCGATCATCTTCGACAAGTCGGAAGTCACCTTCCGCAACGAGCTCTACCCCGAATACAAGGCGCACCGGCCGCCGGCGCCGGAGGATCTGATCCCGCAATTCGGCCTGATCCGCGAGGCGGTGCGGGCGTTCGATCTGCCGTGCCTGGAACAGTCCGGTTTCGAGGCCGACGACCTGATCGCCACTTACGTGCGCGAGGCCTGCGAGGCTGGGGCCACGGCGACGATCGTGTCGTCCGACAAGGACCTGATGCAGCTCGTGACCGACTGCGTGGTGATGTACGACACCATGAAGGACCGCCGCATTGGCGTGCCCGAGGTGATCGAGAAATTCGGCGTGCCGCCCAATAAGGTCGTCGAGGTCCAGGCGCTGGCCGGCGACAGCGTCGACAACGTGCCGGGCGTGCCGGGCATCGGCATCAAGACCGCGGCGCAGCTGATCAATGAATATGGCGACCTCGAAACCCTGCTCGCCCGCGCACCTGAGATCAAGCAGCCGAAGCGGCGCGAAGCGCTGATCGAGAATGCCGAGAAAGCGCGGATCTCGCGCAAGCTGGTGCTGCTCGACGACCATGTGAGGTTAGAGGTGCCGCTGGAAGAGCTGGCGGTGCACGAGCCCGACGCGCGAAAACTGGTGGCGTTCCTCAAGGCGATGGAATTCACCACGCTGACGCGGCGCGTTGCGGAGTATGCGCAGATCGATCCGTCGGATGTCGAGGCAGAGACGGCGCTCAAGTCGGCGGTGCCGCCGCTGGCAAAAGGCGTTGCCGCGAGCGACGATTTGTTTGCGGGGCAAGAGCCCTCACCCCAGCCCTCTCCCGCAAGCGGGAGAGGGAGCGCGCCGGCCTCGGGGCCACTCAATGCCGGACGCGGCCGCGACGGCAAGCCCGGCGTCGTGCTGTCGCCGGAGGCGCTGGTGGCCGCGCGGGCGGAAGCCGCCCGCAAGATCCCGGTCGACCGCACCGCCTACAAAACGCTGCGCACGCTGGACGAGCTGCACGCTGTCATCTCCCGCATCCGCGACACCGGCGTGGTGGCGCTGGAAGCGGTCGCGACCTCGATCGATCCGATGCAGGCGGAGCTGACCGGCGTTGCGCTGGCGCTCGGCCCGAACGACGCCTGCTACATCCCGCTCGGCCACAAGCAGGCCGGCGATGGCGACGGCCTGTTCGCCGCCGGCCTCGCGCCCGATCAGCTCGGCACCCGCGACGCGCTCGATGCGCTGCAACCGGTCCTCGAATCCGCAGGAATCGCCAAGGTCGGCTTCGCGATCAAGTTTGCCGCAGTGCTGCTGGCGCAGCATGGCCTGACCTTGCGCAACATCGACGATCCGCAACTGATGTCCTACGCGCTCGATGCCGGCCGCGGCAGCCATGGGCTCGACGCGCTGTCCGAGAGCAATCTCGGCCATACGCTGCACACGCTGACCGAGCTGACCGGCACCGGCAAAAACAAGATCGGCTTCGATCAGGTCGGAATCGACCGCGCCACCGCCTATGCGGCCGAGCGCGCCGACGTAGCGTTGCGGCTGGCGCGCGTGCTGAAGCCGCGCCTCGTCGCAGGCGGCATGACCGCGGTGTATGAGACGCTGGAACGTCCGCTGGTCGGCGTGCTGGCGCGGATGGAGCGGCGCGGCATCTCGATCGACCGGCAGGTGCTGTCGCGGCTGTCGTCCGACTTCGCCCAGACCGCGGCGCGGATCGAGGCCGAGATCCGCGAGCTCGCCGGCGAGGACATCAACATCGGCAGCCCGAAGCAGCTCGGCGATATCCTGTTCGGCAAGATGGGCCTGCCGGGCGGCAGCAAGACCAAGACCGGCGCGTGGTCGACTTCGGCACAGGTGCTGGACGAACTCGCCGAGCAGGGCCATGAATTCCCTAAGAAGATTCTGGAGTGGCGGCAGGTCAGCAAGCTGCGCTCGACCTACACCGATGCGCTGCCGACTTACGTGCATCCGCAGACCCATCGTGTCCACACTACCTACGCGCTCGCCGCGACGACGACGGGCCGGCTGTCGTCGAACGAGCCGAACCTGCAGAACATCCCGGTGCGCACCGAGGACGGGCGAAAAATCCGCCGCGCCTTCGTGGCGACACCGGGCAACAAGCTGGTGTCGGCGGACTACTCGCAGATCGAGCTGCGGCTCTTGTCCGAAGTCGCCGACGTCCCGGCGCTGCGCAAGGCGTTCCAGGACGGCATCGACATTCACGCCATGACGGCGTCGGAGATGTTCGGCGTCCCGGTCGAAGGCATGCCGTCGGAGATCCGCCGTCGCGCCAAAGCGATCAACTTCGGCATCATCTACGGCATCTCGGCGTTCGGCCTCGCCAATCAGCTCGGCATCCCGCGCGAGGAAGCCGGCGCCTACATCAAGCGCTACTTCGAACGCTTCCCCGGCATCCGCGCCTATATGGACGAGACCCGCGACTTCTGCCGCACGCATGGTTACGTCACCACGCTGTTCGGCCGCAAATGCCACTACCCGGACATCAAGGCCTCGAATCCGTCGATCCGCGCCTTCAACGAACGCGCCGCGATCAACGCCCGGCTACAGGGCTCCGCCGCCGATATCATCCGCCGCGCCATGGTGCGGATGGAGGAGGCGCTGGCCGAAAAGAAGCTCAGCGCCCAGATGCTGCTGCAGGTCCACGACGAACTGATCTTCGAAGTGCCGGAAGCCGAGGTCGAAGCGACGCTCCCGGTCGTGCGCAGCGTGATGCAGGACGCGCCGTTCCCGGCGGTGATCCTCAACGTCCCGCTGCAGGTCGATGCGCGGGCGGCGGATAATTGGGACGAAGCGCATTAGTACCAGCCGTTCGTTGGGAAACACTGATCCGCAGCGGGCACCGAGTAACCTCTCCCGCTTGCGGGAGAGGTCGGATCGCGCAGCGATCCGGGTGAGGGCACTCCTCTCCACAACACGCGAACTCACTGCTCGGAGCGCCCTCACCCCAACCCTCTCCCGCAAGCGAGACCTCTGCGAAACTTGTTGATTTGGCGAGTTGGCAGCTGGAGGGGTGATGGCGTGATGCGATTTGGCTGCGAGCGGCGGTTTCGGCCGCCGTGGCCGGAGATTGGTCAGCGGATGGCGGCTGCGGTTCGCAGGTTGTAGGCGATCGAGATTAGATCGAGGTGGAATGCGTTGGCGGTGATGCCGGCGTAGCGCATGCGGGTGAAGCCGTAGCGGCCTTTGAGTTGCGAGAAGGTCCGTTCGATCGCCTGCCTCACGCGCCCGATCAGCTTGTTGCGTACGGCCTGCCATCGCGGCAGCGTCTTCTGGTGTTTGTTGCGACGATGCTGGATGCGATCCTTGATGCCACGAGCTTTGAGGGCTTGGCGGCGCGCACGCTTCTCGTAGGCCTTGTCGGCATAGACCGCCTTCTCGTCGCCGAGGACGAGATCGTCGGCGACTTGGCTCTCATACGTCTTCGCCCCGGTCAGTTTGCGGGCCCGGATCAGCCCCGATCCCTGATCGATTGCGATGTGCGCCTTGTAGCCGAAGAACAGCTGGCGCTTGGGGCCCTGCCTTGTCCAGTTGGCTTCCGGATCGTGTGACGAGCGGCTCTCGACCTCGCGCGGGGTCGATCCCGAGGCAGGCGTCCGCCCTGAACTTTGAACCAGGGTTGCGTCGATCAAAGTCCCTGTCCTCAAGACATATCCAGCCGCTTCGAGCTGCCGGAGAACTTCCTGAAACAGGGCGTCTCCCAGGCCGGCCTGCTGCAAGGCATTGCGAAACCGGCAAAGCGTCGTCTCGTCGGGTGTCTGCGCATCCAGCGCGAACCCGCAGAAGCGCCGGAACGAAACTCGGTCGAGCAGGGCCTCTTCGAGACCGGGGTCGGACAGTCCGTACCACTGCTGCAGCAACAAGGCTTTGAACATTGTCAGCGGCTCGTAGGGCGGCCGACCGGTCTCGCCCGGCCGCACCTTCCGGATCAGGACGGCAAGACGGCCCCAATCGAGCAGGCCCGAAATGCGCTCCAGCCGCTCGTTGCGCCCAAAGCCCGCCGGCAGCAAAGCCTCAATGAAACTGTCCTGCGCCATCCCGTTCACCTCCGACTAAGCGCAAGTGAATCACATCTGGATAGAACAGTCAGGTTTTGCAGAGGTCTCGCTTGCGGGAGAGGGAGCGCGCTGTACCCGTAGCTCGTCGGGAAATACTGATCCGCAGCGGGCACTGCCCAACCTCGCCCGCTTGCGGGAGAGGTCGACGCGCGAAGCGCGGCGGGTGAGGGCACTCCTCTCCACAATACGCGGACGCACTGCTCGGGGCGCCCTCACCCCAACCCTCTCCCGCGGGCGGGAGAGGGAGCGCGCTGTGCTTGGTGGGGCGGCTGCGATCCAGAATGCCGCGCAGGTGAGGCGTCCGGCGGTTAATACCTCCACCGCGCCGCTGGCATCGGCGCGGTCTCGGGGCTAGATTGCGGCGTTTTTCGCAGAGCCAAAGCCCAGAGAGTCCGCCCGTGTCCAAATCCGCGTCCCGCGCCCGCCTTGCCGACATCATCCGCACCCGTTCGTTCGGCCGGGGGGAGATCACGCTCGCGTCGGGGCGCAAGAGCGACTTCTATTTCAACCTGAAGCCGACGATGCTCGATCCCGAGGGCGCGGCGCTGCTGGCCGAATTGACCTACGAGGCGCTGCGCGACGAGAAGGTCGACTATGTCGGCGGGCTGGAGATGGGCGCGGTGCCGCTGGCCGGCGCGATCGCGCAGCTGTCGTGGCTGAAGAACCATCCGATCGCGGCGTTCTTCGTGCGCAAGAAGCCGAAGGAGCACGGCGCGCGGCTGTCGGTCGAAGGCCTGGCGAAGGGCGAGAGCCTGGCCGGCAAACGCTGCGTCATCGTCGAGGACGTCACCACCACCGGCGGTTCGGCCATCAAGGCGGTCGAAGCCGTGAAAGAATCCGGCGCCGAGATCGTGCTGGTGCTGACCATGGTGGACCGCGAGGAAGGCGCCACCGAAGCCTTCGCCGAAGCCGGGCTGCCGTTCCGGTCGCTGTACAAGGCCAGCGAGTTCCTCAACACCTAAAGCCGCGGACGCCGCCGGAAACCCGGCGTTTACCATCCTATCCTAAAGTCGCGACCAACAGCGGGCTTGCCGCGGGTGGTTGCGTCGGTGGAGTGGCGTTTGCGTCAAGTGCTTACCAGTTCACGCCTGCGGCGCCGCGTTCTCGCTCTCGGCGCGATGCTGGCTCTGCCGCTGCTCGCCGCTCCTGAGATCGCCTCGGCGCAGAACCTGCTGGAGTTCCTGTTCGGCGGCGCCGGCCCGCAACGGCCGCAGCACGGCGCCCCGGCCCAGGCCAACTTTTTCGCCGACCCGTTCGGCCTCAATCAGCAAAACCAGCAGCCGCAACCGCAGCGCCAGGCCTCCGCCGGCGGCGGTCCGGCATTCTGCGTGCGCAGCTGCGACGGCAAGTACTTCCCGCTGCAACTCCGCGCCGGCGCCAGTCCGGCGCAGATGTGCCAGGCGTTCTGCCCGGCCGGCAATGCCAAGGTTTACTACGGCAGCCAGATCGACGGCGCCCGCTCGGCGAGCGGCGAGCGCTATGCCGACTCGCCGAATGCGTTCGCCTATCGCAAAGCGCTGAAGGCGGACTGCACCTGCAACGGCCGCGATCCGGCCGGCCTTGCGCAGATCGACCTGTCGCAGGACACCTCGCTGCGTGCCGGTGACATCGTCGCCACCGCCGATGGCCTCGCCGCCTATACGGGCGTCCGTCTCGGCGTCGAGCAGACGCCGGACTTCACCCCGGTCGCCGACTATCCGGGCCTGACTCCCAGCCTGCGCGCCCGCCTCGGCGAGATGAAGGTCGCTCCGGTCAACGAGCAGATCGCCGAACAGGCGCCCCCGGCACTCGGCCGCGACGTCTCCCTGCCGGTCGAGACTCCGAAGCCCATCCCCCACGGCCGCCGCGCCGCGGTCAATTGAGAGGTTCGCCTCCTTCCCCGTCATTCCGGGGCGCGCCGCAGGCGCGAACCCGGAATCCGGAGATTCAGGGCACCGCGGCGGCGCGGCTCGGGGAGGCTTATCGACCAAACAACCGCGAGATTCCGGGCTCGCTCACTGCGTGAGCGCCCCGGAATGACACCTGGGGCTGAAGCGCTACGCTGCCCACGCAATGCTCGGACGCCTACCTGCCGACGATCACCCCGATCACGTTCGGGGCGGCGCGGTAGGATTCTTCGAGGTGGGCGCGGGCGGCGGCGCGGTTTTCGGCGGTCAGCAGGCCGCGGGCTTCGGCCAGGATCATCCAGCAATAGCCCCACCAGTCGCTGAGCATGCCGGTGTCGTCGACCAGGTCATAGCCGTGCTCGGCGGCGAAGATCCGCGCGGTGCCCTCGTCGAGGGTGTCGAGCCAGCTCAGATCAGCAGGATCGAACATCTCGTCGACCAGATCGTCCGGGCAGTAACCCCAGATCGACACGCACACCGCGTTGAACTCGCGGTCGAGCTGATCGTCATCGACCCATTGCCGGCGGGCGAGCTGATGCAGCCGCGACAAGGAGCGGGCGAAATCGGCGATCCGGGTGAGCGCCGTCTGATCGAAGGCGATGGTGGACATCTCGTCCTCGGAAGCTTGCTGAGACCATAGATATAGACGGCGCACCGCGCCGAATCGTGATGATAACTCAAGATCTTGCAGAATGTTCTAAATTTGTTCTTATCGCATGGCGCACGAGGCGGCAACCTTGGCCCGCACCTCTGGCCCATCAGGCGTGTTCCCGCCTTGAAACCTGCACCACGCCTGCAGAGCAGGCAGCCCGAGTCGCGTGACTTTGCACAAAAGCCGGGCATCCCGCCGCAACGATGCCCTCGTCATGGGTTTCGATCCGGGACTATTGTTTGTATGGTCGTGGTCTCATCCGCTTGGAATGGTCACTTGCCCGTGCAGTCGTTACCAGAAAAAAATTCCTCCCAGTCGGCGCCTCTGGATGAGCTGGCGCTCGCGGAGATCAAGAGCGCGATCCTCGCCAAGCTGACCCTGGCGATCGGCAAGGAAGCCGCGCACGCCACCAAGCACGACTGGTACAAGGCCTCCGCCTTGGCGCTGCGCGACCGGATCGTGCACCGCTGGCTGGTGTCCGAGAAGGAGAGCTACGACGCCGGCCGCAAGCGGGTGTATTACCTGTCGCTCGAATTCCTGATCGGCCGGCTGTTCACCGACTCGCTGAACAATATGGGCCTGCTGGCGCAGTTCGACGCCGCGCTCGGCGACCTCGGCGTCGGCCTCAACGACCTGCGCAAATGCGAGCCCGACGCCGCGCTCGGCAATGGCGGCCTCGGCCGGCTCGCCGCCTGCTTCATGGAAAGCATGGCGACGCTGGAGATCCCGGCCTACGGCTACGGCATCCGCTACGACTACGGCCTGTTCCGCCAGATCATCAACCACGGCTGGCAGCAGGAATTCCCCGACGAGTGGCTGAGCTTCGGCAACCCGTGGGAATTGCAGCGGCCGGAGGTGGTCTATCAGGTCAAGTTCGGCGGCCATGTCGACCAGGTCACCGATGCCAAGGGCTACACCCGCGCGGTGTGGACGCCGGGCGAGACCGTGCAGGCGATCGCCTACGACACCCCGATCGTCGGCTGGCGCGGCGAGCACGTCAACGCGCTGCGGCTGTGGTCGGCGCGCGCGCCGGACCCGCTGCTGATCGACGTGTTCAACACCGGCGACTATCTCGGCGCCACCGCGCACGAGGCGCGCGCCGAGGCAATCTGCAAATTCCTGTATCCGAACGACGAGAGCCCGGCGGGCCGCGAGCTGCGGCTGCGCCAGGAATATTTCTTCGTCTCCGCCTCGCTGCAGGACCTGATCAAGCGGCACCTGGATTCCGACGGCCAGATCCGCAACCTCGCCAAGAAGGCCGCGATCCAGCTCAACGACACCCATCCGAGCCTCGCGGTCGCCGAGCTGATGCGGCTCCTGGTCGACGTCCACGCGCTGCGCTGGGACGACGCCTGGAACATCACGGTCGCGACGCTGAGCTACACCAACCACACCCTGCTGCCCGAAGCGCTGGAGACCTGGCCGCTCGACCTGTTCCAGCGCACGCTGCCGCGCCACCTCGAAATCATCTACCGGATCAACGAGGCGCATCTCGGCCTCGCAGAGGCGCGCAGCCCGGGCGATATCGAATTCCGCGCCTCGGTGTCGCTGATCGACGAGAAGGCCGGCCGCCGGGTGCGGATGGGCCACCTCGCCTTCATCGGCTCGCATCGTGTCAACGGCGTCTCGGCGATGCATTCCGATCTGATGAAGGAGACCGTGTTTCACGATCTCAACTTCCTCTACCCCGGCCGCATCACCAACAAGACCAACGGCATCACCTTCCGGCGCTGGCTGACGCTGGCCAATCCGGGCCTGACCGATCTGGTCCGCTCGGTGGCCGGCGACGAGGTGCTGGACGATCCGACCCGGCTGGAGCGGCTCGAAGCCTTCGCCGGCGACAGCGCATTCCAGCAGCAGTTCCGCTCCGTCAAGCATCGCAACAAGGTGGCGCTGGCGCGGCTGATCGGTGAGCGCAACAACATCCGGATCGATCCGAGTGCGTTGTTCGACGTCCAGATCAAGCGCATCCACGAATACAAGCGGCAGCTGCTCAACGTGCTCGAGACCATCGCGCTGTATCAGGCGATCAAGGACGAGCCGAACCGCGACTGGGTGCCGCGCGTCAAGATCTTCGCCGGCAAGGCCGCCGCGAGCTATCGCTACGCCAAGCTGATCATCAAGCTGATCAACGACGTCGCCGAAGTGGTGAACAACGACGCCTCGATCGGCGGCAAGCTGAAGGTGGTGTTCCTCGCCGACTACAATGTCAGCCTCGCCGAAGTGATCATTCCGGCCGCCGACCTGTCGGAGCAGATCTCGACCGCCGGCATGGAAGCCTCCGGCACCGGCAACATGAAGCTGGCGCTGAACGGCGCGCTGACGATCGGCACGCTCGACGGCGCCAATATCGAGATCCGCGATCTGGTCGGCCCGGAGAACATCGCGATCTTCGGCATGGAAGCGCTCGAAGTGGTGGCGCGCCGCGCCCAGGGCCTCGACGCCACCGACGTTATCAACCGTTCGCCGCAGCTCGCCAACGCGATCCGCGCAATCGACTCCGGCGTGTTCTCGCCCGACGACCGCGCCCGGTTCGCCTCGGTGGCGCACGCGCTGCGCCACCTCGACCACTACATGGTCAGCGCCGACTTCGACAGCTACTACGAGGCCCAGCGCGGCATCGACGCACGCTGGCGCGCCGGCTCCGCCTGGACCCGCGCCGGCATCCTCAACGTCGCCCGGATGGCGTGGTTCTCATCCGACCGCACCATCCGCGAATACGCCGAAGAGATCTGGAACGTGCCGACCAAGCCGGCAACCCAGCCCTCCCCGGCGCGGCAGGCGGGATAGTCGACGTACTGCGGAGCGAGCGCACTCCGACCCAAGCCCGTCATTCCGGGGCGCGAGCGCAGCTCGCGAACCCGGAATCCCGAGCTTGTAGCGAACGTTTTTCCAACACCCCCGAGATTCCGGGTTCGCCGCTGCGCGGCGCCCCGGAATGACGAGCGCGTGTGGCATGCGCGCCGCCGCAGCCCTGCTCTCATCACATGATGACCGACAGCCATTGCGCCCGGCTGCGCCGCGGTGCAAGCTGGCGCCACAACAAGAGCAACAACACGGGAAGCGCACCATGGACGCCAAGGTCGAGCAAACGCCGCATCCGTTCGATGCGGCGACGCGCGTGGATTTCGAAGGCGGGCGCTGGCAGGGCGCGACCAGCGACGATTACCACGCCTTCGTCGGCCAGTTCGGCGGCGCCACCGCGGCGACGCTGCTGCGCGCCCTGATGCAGCAGCCGGAGCGCGCCGGCGATCCGCTGGCCTTCACGGTGAACTTCTGCGCGCCGATCAGCGCCGGCAGCTTCGAGCTGACGCCGCGGCTGATCAAGGCGACGCGCTCGACCCAGCATTGGGGCATTGAACTCAGCCAAGGCGACGCCGGCGTCGAAGTGTTCGCCACCGCAGTGTTCGCCCAGCGCCGCGAGACCTGGACGCACCGCCCGGCCGAGATGCCGAAGACCGCCACCTACGATGAGGCTCCGGTGTATGAGCGCGGCGCCGTTGCGGCGTCGTGGATCCGTCAGTTCGAGTTTCGCTTCGTCGAGAACGAGCCGAACTTCGGCGACGGCCCGCTGCCGGAGCCGGCGAGCCCGCACACCAAGGCGTGGATCGGCCACGCCGTGCCGCGCACGCTCGATTTGCTGTCGCTGTCGGCGATTGCGGACGCGTTCTTCGCGCGGATCTTCCACGTCCGCGGCGAATTGTTGCCGATCGGCACAGTGTCGATGACGACGTATTTCCATGTCGACGCCGCCGATCTCGCCGCTGAGCCGATCACCGCCGTGCTCGGCGTTGCCGACGCCAACGTGTTTCACAAGAGCTTCTCCGACCAGACCGGCGAATTGTGGTCGCCGAGCGGGCGGCTGCTGGCGACCACGCATCAGATCACCTATTTCAAAGCCTGAGCTGACGCGGCGCTCCGGCGCGCGTCACGCGCGCATTTGAAGGGGCGTCATGGCGATGTCGCAGACCGAAGTCGCTCACAGCGAGCCGGCGCGGCGCGTCGCGCTGCTCGGCGTACCGATCGAGATCGGCGCCGGCCTGCGCGGCACGCTGATGGGACCGGCCGCGCTGCGCACCGCCGGGATCGGCCGCGTGCTCGATCAGCTCGGCTTTGCGGTCGAAGATCACGGCGACATGATGCGCCCGGCGCTCGATGGTGGCAACGATCCGGTGCCGGCCAACGCTAATTACTACAGCGAGGTGAAGAGCTGGGTCGGGGCGATCTCAGCGCGCGCCTATGAGCTGGCAAAGTCGGGCGCGGTGCCGCTGTTCATGGGCGGCGATCACAGCCTGTCGATGGGATCGGTCAACGGCGTCGCGCGCTATTGGCAGGAGCAAAATAAGCCGCTGTTCGTGCTGTGGTTCGACGCCCATGCCGACTACAACACCCCGGCAACGACGCTGACCGCCAACATGCACGGCATGTCGGCGGCGTTCCTGTGCGGCGAGCCGGGGCTCGACCATCTGCTCGGCGACGAGCCGCGGGTCTCTGTCCCGCCGAGCCGGCTCGACCTGTTCGGCATCCGCTCGATTGATCCATTGGAGAAAGAGCTGGTGCGCGCCCGCGCGATCCCGGTGGTCGACATGCGGGGAATCGACGAATTCGGCGTCGGGGTGCTGATCCGCCGCGTCATCGACCGCGTCCGTGCCGCCGGCGGCGTGCTGCATCTGTCGTTCGACGTCGACGTGCTCGATCCCTCGGTCGCGCCCGGCGTCGGCACCACCGTGCCGGGCGGCGCCACCTATCGCGAGGCGCATCTGGTGATGGAGCTGCTGCACGACTCGAGGTTGGTGCGCTCGGTCGACATCGTCGAACTCAACCCCTTCCTCGACGAACGCGGCCGCACCGCCCGCGTCGCGGTGGAGCTGATCGGCAGCCTGTTCGGCATGCAGATCACCGACCGGGTGACCCCGAGCAACGCGGTGCTGCCGGAGGGATGAGTGCCCTCCCTCGCGCTCGTCATTCCGGGGCGCTTGCGCTAGCAAGCGAACCCGGAATCTTGCAGTTGTGGAACGACAGAATCGCAGAACTCTTCGGGATTCCAGGTTCGCGCAGCTTCGCTGCGCGCCCCGGAATGACCGGCTTGGATTGGCCGTGTCTGGCGCATTGCGTCTGTTTCCGCTAAACGCGCCGCAGCATTTCTCCCCCCGCGTGAGCCCATGATCCGTCTCGACAACATCTCCAAGCAGAACGGCCACCAGATCCTCTACATCGAAGCCTCCGCGACGCTGCTGCGGGGCGAGAAGATCGGGCTGGTCGGGCCGAACGGCTCCGGCAAGACCACGCTGTTCCGGATGATCACCGGCCAGGAACAGCCGGACGAGGGCCAGGTGTCGGTCGATCGCGGCCTGACCATCGGCTATTTCAGCCAGGACGTCGGCGAGATGAGCGGCCGCAGCGCGGTCG
Organism: Rhodopseudomonas sp. P1; assembly: GCF_039642825.1. Lineage (NCBI taxonomy): Bacteria > Pseudomonadati > Pseudomonadota > Alphaproteobacteria > Hyphomicrobiales > Nitrobacteraceae > Rhodopseudomonas > Rhodopseudomonas sp. P1. Next base: position 5,195,604 of record NZ_CP088006.1, read on the forward strand.
CCGAGACCATGGAGGGCGCCGGCCCGGTCAGCGAAGTCGCGGCCGAGCTGAAGGAGCTGGAGCACGCGCTGGCCGATCCGGACCGCGCCGACGAGATGGAGCAGATCCTCGAACGCTACGGCGAGGTGCAGCACCGCTTCGAAGAACTCGACGGCTATGCGCTCGAAGGCCGCGCCCGCGAGGTGCTGGCGGGTCTCTCCTTCTCGCAGGAGATGATGGACGGCGACGTCGGCAATCTGTCGGGCGGCTGGAAGATGCGCGTGGCGCTCGCTCGCATCCTGCTGATGCGGCCCGACGTGATGCTGCTCGACGAACCGTCGAACCATCTCGACATCGAAAGCCTGATCTGGCTCGAGCAGTTCCTCAAGGGCTTCGAGGGCGCGCTGCTGATGACTTCGCACGACCGCGCCTTCATGAACCGCATCGTCAACAAGATCGTCGAGATCGATGCCGGCACGCTGACCAGCTACACCGGCGACTACGAATTCTACGAAGGCCAGCGCGCACTCGCCGACAAGCAGCAGCAGGCGCAGTTCGAGCGCCAGCAGGCGATGCTCGCCAAGGAAGTGGCGTTCATCGAGCGCTTCAAGTCGCGCGCCTCGCACGCCGCCCAGGTGCAGAGCCGGGTCAAGAAGCTGGAGAAGATCGAGAAGGTCGAGCCGCCGCGCCGCCGCCAGATCATCGCGTTCGACTTCCCGCCGGCGCCGCGCTCGGGTGAAGACGTCGCCAGCCTCAGCCATGTCCGCAAGGCTTACGGCAGTCACGTCATCTATGACGATCTCGATTTTGCGATCCGCCGCCGTGAGCGCTGGTGCGTGATGGGTATCAACGGCGCCGGCAAGTCGACGCTGCTCAAGCTGGTCGCCGGCACCACCGCGCCGGACGACGGCAGCGTCACCATCGGCGGCAGCGTCAAGATGGGTTACTTCGCCCAACACGCGATGGATCTGATCGACGGCGAACTCACCGTGTTCCAGTCGCTGGAAGAGTGGTTTCCGCAAGCCGGCCAGGGCTCATTGCGCGCGCTCGCCGGCTGCTTCGGCTTCTCCGGCGACGACGTCGAGAAGCGCTGCCGGGTGCTGTCCGGCGGCGAGAAGGCCCGGCTGGTGATGGCCAAAATGCTGTACGACCCGCCGAACTTCCTGGTGCTGGACGAGCCGACCAACCACCTCGACATCGCCACCAAGGAAATGCTGATCAAGGCGCTCGCCGACTTCGAAGGCACCATGCTGTTCGTGTCGCACGACCGCCACTTCCTGGCCGCGCTGTCGAACCGCGTGCTGGAGCTGACGCCGGAGGGCGTGCACAAATACGGCGGCGGCTACACCGAATACGTCGCCCGCACCGGCCATGAAGCGCCGGGGCTGCATTAGCCCTAGCCTCTTTGCCGGCTTATCTCGTCCGCAGCCGCGAACTCCGGACTGCCCCGTAATATTTCTGTAGTGAAAATGACTCTAGGGCGGTGAAGGACCTTCCTATCTTCTTTTGTACTAACTCCCTCGACCCCACGCCGAATATCTTCTGGCAATCCTTCGGCCGGTTCGATTTGAGGCATGGAACGTGAAGCGCCGAATCGGTTTGCCTGCCTTCTCATCCGCCCGGCCACCAAGTCGGGATGAAAAGCCGCACCCAGCGTGGGTAGTCGAAAATCCTGTGTCCCCAACATGAAATTCGTCGCTGAGGGGGCTTTTGGGTCGGACGCTCCCAGCACCTGAACTGGCCAACAAAGCAGTTCTGCCAATGGCATGAAATTGTCTCGCCAAGAATCAACTCTCTTCGCTGACCTTTTACAGCCGCCCTGCACAATTGGCGCAACCAGACGAGCAAAAACTACATTGACCCCCTCGATCGCTGGCCGATTATTCTGGGCTGCAACCAGCGCGCTGGCCGGATGATAGAACATGTAGAGCGGGAGTGTAGCTGCTCCGACCGCAGAACTAGCCGCATAGGACATCAGCACTTGAGCCTGATTGCCCGGCGGAACGCCGTGATCAAGGTGATGGTAGTACCAATAGCCGCCATTACTGCGACAGTATTGCGCCCGTTTTGCTTGAATAATTAATCGAAGATACCGTCCGCCCCCGATCTCCTTCGGGGCGACATAAATCCACTCCATGTCGCCACCGGTAGTGGGCTCATCCGGCAAATCAACCCTCACTCCAAATTTCTCTAAGGCAGTCAGACTTGCTATCAATAGGTCCGTCACAGACTCTTCGCGAAAATTACGCTTGAGATTTCGATCGCGCTCCAAAAAGTCGGCAACGCGAGGAGGAAATGCGTAGGCTAACTCACAAAGCATCTGATAATCCACTCTAGACAAGAAATATTCAAACTAACTCCAAAAGCAGGGCTGTCGATACTCTTTCAGCCTATCAACCGAGAGCGCCTCAAAACAAAGGCTTGGTCTGCCCTACCTTCAGCGGGCCGAGCATCACGGCGCCTTCGACGAAGCGCAGCGGGAAGGCGCGGGCGGGACGGCCTTCCAGCGTGGTCTCTTGGCCGAGCGCGTCGATGCCGGCGACGGCCGCAACATTCGCATTTTTGCGCACCACCTGGCCGAGGCCCGGAATGGCGCGGTCGAGCGCGCCGAGCACGTTGTTGACGTCCTTGGCGCGGACGCCGGGCGCCAGCCGGTCGAGCGTCGATTGCGAAACGCCCTGCTCCAGCATCTTGTCGATGCCGAGCTTGGGGATCACCTGGTCGAGCCCGGTCGCCACCATCTGCAATTCGCCGTCGACATAGCCCTGCGCGGTCAGCCCGAGCGAACCGGTCGCGACCGCCACCATGTCACCCTGCTGGATCCGCGCCTGCTCGAACTGAATGCGGTCGCCGGCAGCCTGGATCTCGCGGAAGCGCTGCGGCCATGGCTTCGGGCGGAAATCCTTCAGGCCGCTGATCAACAGACGCAGATGCGCATCGAACGGATCGGCGAGCAGCGGATGCAGGTCCTGCACCGAGGTGCCGTCGAGGCTGAGATCGACTTCGAGCTGGCGGGGCTCGGCGCCGGTGGCCTCACGCTGCCGGCCGTGCAGCTCGGCATGGCGGGCGCGCGCCAGCGGCACGCGGGTGTCGCCGCGGAAACCGTCGAGCGCCGGCTCGTCGAACACCAGGGCGACGCGCTCCGGCGTGCCCGGCAGTCCGGCCACGCTGCTGCGCGCGGTCTTCCAGTTCAGCTCCATCGACACCGGCTGACCGCGGTCGGCGAAGCTCGCCGGGCCCTTGAACTCGGCGATCAGCAGGCTCGGCTGATACAGCGACGACACCACCAGGATCTCGCCGAGCTTGGCGGTCACCGGGGTCTGGGTCGCGGCCTGCTGCGCGGTCTGCGAGGTCAGCGCGACGCTGGCGTTCTCGCAGCGAACTTCCAGCCGGAACGGAAAGCCCGCAACCGAGCGCTGGCCGCAATCATAGCTGCGGCCGGCCGCCGCCTCGCGCGCGCGCCACTGGTCGACGATGCGGTCGACCTGGCTTGCCGAGAACAGCCAGAATGCGCTCCAGGCGAGCGCCGCCAGCACCACCACGCCGGGGAGCAACAGCACCGGCCACAACGGGCGGCGGGAGGAAATTGGGAAATCTGCCATCGCGCCTACTTAAGGGGAGAAGCCCGAAAAGGGAATCCGCGACCGGCTGCCGCACGCCATGCCGCGAACGCGGCCGACCCGCGCGGCAAACCGCTCACGCTTCATGGCCCGATGGGGTAAGGACTGAATTTGTCATTTGCACGATAGCCCGCCTGCACGCATGTCCGCCAAAACGCTCACTGAATCCGAACTGTCCGAGGGCGACCTCTGGGTGTTCGGCTATGGCTCGCTGATGTGGAATCCCGGCTTCGACTTCGTCGAGCGGGTGCCGGCGCGGCTGATCGGCGAGCACCGGGCGCTGTGCGTGTATTCGTTCGTCCACCGCGGCACGCCGGAACAGCCCGGCCTGGTGCTCGGGCTCGACCGCGGTGGCGCCTGCCGCGGCATCGCGTTCCGCGTCGCCGACGCGCACCGGATGGTGACGGTGGCTTATTTGCGTGAGCGCGAGCAGGTCACCAGCGTGTATCGCGAGGTCAAGCGCTCGGTGTGGCTGGAGGACGACGCCCGGCGCCGGATCAGCGCGCTCACTTACGTGGTCGACCGCGGCCACGCGCAATATGCCGGCCGGCTTTCTTACGCCGAGCAGCTTCGCCATGTCCGCCAGGGCCACGGCCGCTCCGGCCCGAACCGCGATTACGTGATCGCCACCGTGAAGGCACTGGAAACCCAGGGCTGCCGCGACGTGCCGCTGCACCAACTCGCCGAAGCGCTGCGCGACGAAGCACCGACGCCCCGCTGACGCGCCAGCAAACGGATCAGCCGACCTGTTCGCTCTCCGGCTTCGGCGCCGGCTCCGCCTGCTGCGGTTGGGCGCTGGGGACGCGGCCGAACAGCTGTGCCTGCTCTAGGCGCGCTTCGGCGACCAGGCGGTTGGTGGCGGTTTCGACCACGTCGCTGAGCTGCCTGAGGAACTCGCGGCGATCGAGGCCGGCCGGAAGCGGATCGAGGAATTCGACCACGATCGTGCCCGGGTAGCGCATGAACTGGCGCCGCGGCCAGAACAGCCCGGCGTTCAGTGCCACCGGCAGGCACGGCACGCCGCAATCGACATAGATCTGGCCGACGCCGCTCTTGTAGTTCGGCGGCGCGTCGACCGGCCGGCGGGTGCCTTCCGGAAAGATGATCAGCTGCCTGCCGCGGCGCACTTCCTCGCGGGCGCGGCGCGCCATCTCCACCAGGGTCTTGACGCCGGCGGCGCGGTTGATCGCGATCATGCCGCCGCGCAGCAGAAGCTGGCCGAACACCGGAAGCCAGGTCAGTTCGCGCTTGAGGATGTACAGCGGCTCGTCGAAGAACTGCAGCAGCGCGAAGGTTTCCCACATCGACTGATGCTTCGGCGCGACGATCAGCGGCCCTTGCGGGATCTTCTCGAGGCCGCGGAATTCGACCTTGGTGCCGCAGATCAGGCGCATCAGCCAGATGCTGTTCTGGCCCCACATCTTGGCGACCTTCACCACCGCGCGGCCGGAGAACAGCGCCGCCACGGTCGCGGCCAACACCCAGCCCACCAGCACGACGTAGAACAGCACGTTGAAGATCAACGAACGCAGGAAGATCACGAACATCGGAACGGTCCGATCAGTTGGCGGCAGCGGTCGCCGGCTTGCGGGCGCCGGTCGGTTCGGCCTGATCGGCCGGTTCGGGCATCACCTCGATGCCGAGCTTGGACAGGCGCACCCGCAGCTCGACCGCGAGGTATTTGGCGTATTCCGATAGCAAGAGCCGCAGCGTTCCGCCACTGGTCCACCACGGCTCGTCGCGCCACTTGTCGCCGATCACCGCGAACGGAATCAATTCGACGTCCGGCATGGCGTGGGACATTTCGGCAATCGCCCGCGGCATATGGTAATTCGACGTCACCACGATCAGCGAGCGGAAGCCGCGTTCCTGCACCCAGCGCCGGGTTTCGGAGGCATTGCTGCGGGTGTCGACCGCCGAGCGGTCGAGATCGACGCAGCAAGTGAACCAGTCGCGGCTCTCCGGCACCGAACGCGAGATGTCGCGGGCGCCGTTGGTGCGGTGGACGCCAGAGATCAACAGCCGCTTGCCGTAGCCGGCCGCCAGCAATTCGACCGCGTCCGACACCCGCGACGAGCCGCCGGTCAACACCACGATGCCGTCGGCATTGCGCCGCGGCTGCTGCTCGGCGCCATGCAGCTGCGCCAGAAACGCCACGAACCCGCCGGCACCAATCACGAAGCCGAGCGCCAGCACCGCCACGATGGTGGCGCGCAGCCGCCCGCCGCGTCCGGCCGGACGGCCGGGCGACGAAGACAGCTCACTGCGATCGGACGACGACGACATGGGACGTGCGATAGACCTCGTTTCACGAGCCTTGTGCACCGCTGGCGGCGGTTGCGGAAGCTGCCCGGACTCTAATGCGATTTCGGGCGAAAGGGAGTCCGCCGGATGGTCGAACGGCCGGAGCGGTGCGGCGGTAGCGCGCGGATCAATCTCCGGCTCATTCGATCGAGTTCAGCGTGCTGAACAGCGTACGGCGTGAGGCCAAGGCGGTGATGCCGGCGATCAGCACCGCCATGCCGGCCAGCGCCAGATAGCCGGTGGGGCGCAGCGAGAAGGTGCCGAGCAGCGCCGCGAACTGGTCGCCGACCGGCGTGCCGGAAAACCACGTCGCCACCGATTCCGAAAAGCCGAACACGAAAATCGCTGCGCCGCCGCCGATCAGTCCGCCCTGCAGGCCGAGCAGCAGGAAGTGGCGGAAGAAGCGGTTGGCGATGTAGCTGTCGCTGGCGCCGACGAAGTGCAGCACTTCGACGATCGGCCGGTTGGCCGCCATCGCGCCGCGGGTGGCGAACGACACCGAGATGATGGTGGCGACGATGACAAGGCCGAGCACGCCGATACCGGCGAACACCGTGGCGCCGGTCATCGACCGCATTCGCTCGATCCAGGCACGATGGTCGTCGACCGTCGCGCTGGGCGCGGCCTCGGTGACGCGGCGGCGCAATTCGGCCAGATCGAGCCCGCTGCCCGGAGCGGCGCGCGCCACGATCACCCGCGGCACCGGCAGTTCGTCGAGCGACAGTCCGGTGCCGAGCCACGGCTCCAGCAGCTTGGCGGACTCGTCCTTGGTGAAGATCCGCACCTCGACCACGCCGGGCTGGCTGCGCACAACGTCGGCGACGCGGTCGGCATCGCGGTCGAGATCGCGGCCGCGCAGCGAGCGCACCTGCACGGTCAGCTCGCTCGACACTTCGGACTGCCACTCCGCCGCCGAAGCGCTGATCAGCATCACCACGCCGGTGGTCATCGAGGCCAGGAACGTCATGATCGCCACCACGGCGACCAGCGCACGGCCGGAGATCGAGGCGCGCGGCACGATCGGCGACGCATTGCGCGCCTTCGGCGGCACCTGCGGGCGTTCATGCCCGAGGTCCACCATGACGTCGCGTTCGTCGGCTCTGCGCAACGGCCCCTGCCTATTCATAAACGTGCAGCCGGCCCTGGTGCAGCACCAGGCGGCGCGCTTCGTACTGGTCCATCAGATTGATGTCATGGGTCGCGATCACCACCGCGGTCCCGGTCTTGTTCAATTCCACGAACAGCCGCAGCAGCCGGCGTCCCAGCGTCGGATCGACATTGCCGGTCGGCTCGTCGGCGAGCAGCAGATGCGGCCGGCCGATCACCGCCCGGGCAATCGCGGCCCGCTGCTTCTCGCCGCCCGACAGCACCGGCGGCAGCGCGTCCATGCGGTCGCCGAGCCCGACCCACTTCAACAGGTCGATGACCTCCTTGCGATAGCTCGACTCGTCGCGCCCGGTGACCCGAAACGGCAGCGCCACGTTCTCATAGGTGGTCATGTGGTCGAGCAGGCGGAAGTCCTGCAGCACGATGCCGATGCGCTGGCGCAGCGCCGCGACCTCGTCTTTGCCGAGCAGCGACACGTCGTTGCCGAACAGATTGACCAAGCCGCGGGTCGGCCGCAGCGACAGGAACAGCAGCCTGAGCAGCGAGGTCTTGCCCGCGCCGGACGGTCCGGTCAGGAACTGAAACGAGTGCGCCGGAATTGCAAAATTGAGGTCGCGGAGGATCTCCGGACCAAGCCCATAGCGCAGGCCGACATTTTCGAAGCGGACCACGTTCAGCTCCGATTTCGATCGGCGCGGGGAGAAAGGGCACGCCACGCCATCTGCCCGTGCCGCCGTTGTGAGGCGGTTATGGTTTCCGATTCGTTAACGGACGGCCGGTACGATCGGACGAACCTTATAGCCAGCGATTCGCCATGCATATCGTCTGCCCGCATTGTACGACATCCTATGCGATCGATCCGGCCAAACTGGGAGATGCCGGCCGGACGGTGCGTTGTTCCCGGTGCAAGGAAGTCTGGCTGGCGCGGCCCGAAGACGTGCAGAGCGACGTCCGTGTCGCCGCCATGACGGTCGAAGAACAGCAGCCGGCCACCGACGACCTCGCCAACGATCCCGGATGGGGCGTGACCGAGGACGAGCAGGACACCCCGGTCGTCGAGAGCCCACCGATTACCGCCGACCTGCCGGGTCAAGGCGACCAGGATCCGTTCACGCGCGCGCTGGCCCACGAGCCTGCGCCGGGCGACGAAGAAGAGCCGCTGCCGCCACGGCGCAAGCGCAAACCGTCGTTCGGAAGCAAGCGCAAGCCGCGCAGCATGAAGGAGCGGCTGGCGGAATTCCGCAAGGAGCCGCTGAAAGCCGCCAAGGGTCTCTTTACCGCGCCGCTCGCGATCGCGGTGTTCGGTTCGGTGGCGCTCGGTCTGTTGATCTGGCGCGCCGACATCGTCCGGCTGATGCCGCAGACGGCGGCGTTCTATCGGCTGATCGGCTTCGAGGTGAACCTGCGCGGGCTGGCGATCAAGGACGTGCGGATCAGCCGCGAGACCGTGGAATCCAAACCCGTGCTGGTGATCCAGGGCGTGATCATCGGCCAAGCCAAGAAGCCCGTCGACGTGCCGCGGCTGCGGTTCTCGGTGCGTGACGCCAAGGGCACCGAGATCTACGCCTGGAACGCGGTTCTCGAACAACAGGCGCTGCGGCCGGGCGAGATCGCCTGGTTCAGAACGCGCCTCGCCTCGCCGCCGGCGGAGGCGCGCGCGATCGACGTGCGCTTCTTCAACCGGCGCGACATTGCGGCCGGCGGGGCTTGAAATCATGATCAGTGTGGTTGCGCGCGGCCCGGTGCCGGCCGCGACGAGGGAATAACACGATGGCGCGCATCCTGATCGCCGACGACGAAGAGTCGATGCGCCTGCTGGTCGCCCGTGCGATCGGCATGGACGGCCACGAGACCGTCACGGCCGAAGACGGCAGCGAAGCGCTGGAAATTCTCACCAGCCAGAACGGCAAGTTCGACCTGCTGCTGACCGATATCAAGATGCCGATCATGGACGGCATCGCGCTGGCGCTCGCCGCGGCGCGCGACTTCCCCGAGCTGACGATCCTGCTGATGACCGGCTTCGCCGATCAGCGCGAACGCGCCTTCGGCCTCGACGCCATCGTGCACGACGTCGTCACCAAGCCGTTCTCGGTGGCCGACATCCGCACCGCAGTTGCGGATGCGCTGACGGCGAAGAAGAGAAACTAATCACCAACGCCATCCCCGCTTCGCAGCGCGCCCCCTCTCCCGCTTGCGGGAGAGGGCTGGGGTGAGGGCGACGCAGGCAGTGAGTTTCCTATTTGGGGGCCGCCCGGCGCTCCAACTTCTGGATTCCGGGTTCGCTCGCTGCGCGAGCGCCCCGGAATGACGTGGCAGGCAAAGAAGCCGACTTAGTAATCCTTCAGCAGCCGCTCGATGTAGTCGAGTTCGATCTGCGGGCGGCCGGAGTCGCCGAGGCGGCGGCGGAGTTCTTCGAGGATGCGGCGGACGCGCTGGACGTCGATTTCGCCGGGGATCTTCACGGTGAGATCATCACCAAGATCGCGGCCGCGCAGCGGGCGGCCGAGCGGATCGGTTTGATTGGCGCCGCTCTGCTGGCGGCCGGGGCGGTTGCCCTGGCCATCGCCCTGACCGTCGCCGTCGCCCTGCTGCATCGCTTCGGCGAGCTTCTGCGCACCCTGGCGCAGCGCTTCCAGGGCGCGGCCCTGTGAGTCCACCGCGCCGTCGGCATTGCCGTCGCCGAGCCGGCCTTCGGCATCGCCCATCGCGGAGTCGGCCTGGTCGAGACCGCCCTCGCCTTGCTGGCCCTGCTGCCCTTGCTGACCCTGCTCGCCCTTGTCACCGCGCGGGCTCTGCCCGAGGCCGCGCTTGGCGAGCTCCTGCTGCAGCTTGCGCAGCCGGTCGTGCAGGTTCTGCTGATCCTGCTGCAGGTCGCCGAGGTTCTGCTCGCCGTCCTGGCCGCGCATCCGGTCGCGGCGCTGATCCTGGCCTTGCTTGTAGGTCTTGTCGCGGAGCTGCTGTTGTTTGCGGATCATGTCGCCGAGCTCGTTGAGCGCCTGCTCCATGTCGCCGCTGTCGCCGCCCTGGCCGGGCTGCGCCATCTGCAGGTTCTCCAGCATCTGGGCGAGCTGATCGAGCAATTGCTTGGCGGCTTCCTTGTCGCCGGAGCGCGACAGCCGCTCCATCCGCTGGAGCATGTTCTCGAGATCCTGCTGCCGCATCACCTTGGTGTTGGGATCAAGCGGGCGGGCGAGCTGCTGCGGATTATTGCGAAGCTGCTGGGCAAGCTGGCGCATATAGGCGTCGAGCGCGGCGCGCAGCTTATCGGTGAGCTGCTTGATCTCGTCGTCGGGCGCACCGCGCTCCAGCGCGTCTTTGAGCGCGTCCTGTGCGGCACGCAGCGCCTTCTCGGCATCCGACGCATCGCCGTCTTCGATCAACACCGCCAGCGACCACAGATTGCTCACCACCTCGCGCAACGCATCGTCGGTGCGGGCGCGTTCGAGCTGATCCGCAATGGTGTAAAGCCCGAGATACTGGCCGGCATCCGGCGTGAACACTTCCGGCGCGATCAGCAGCGCATCGAGCGCGGCGTACACTTGGCTATTGGCATTGGCGTCGAGCGCCAGGATGCGGCGCTGTTCGATCAGCGCGCGCGCCAGCGGCTTGGTGAACAGCCGCTCCGGCAGCCGCATCGCGAACGGCTCGCTGTGGCCCTGATTGCCGGCCTCGTCCTTGGCGGTGAGGGTCAGCGTGACTTCGGCGCCCGCATAGGGATCTTCGCTGAAGTCCTTGACGGTCTGACCGACGCCGGCGCGGGTGCGGGCATTGGGCAGCACCAGCTTGAACTGCGGCGCTTCGAACAGCGGCCGCGGCGCATCCGCGGACTTCGTGCCCGGAGCCTTGGCCGGCGGGGCGGCGGCGAACTGCGCCTCGGCCTCGGTCACTCCGTAATCGTCTTCGAGCTTGTAGGACAGCTGCAGCGAACCGCGCGCCTGGCGCTGCGGCTCCTTGGCAAGCGCAATCGCCGGCGCCTTGTCCGGGGTTGCGGTGAAGCTCCACGGCGCTTCGCTCGACGGCGCTCGGACCCGCGCGGTGCCGTCGCCGGTGATACGGAAATGCCGTTCGCTGGTGCCCTTGGGGGCTTCGCTGTCCGGCTTGACCTCGACCACGCCGCCGCCGACCGCGATGTCGAGATCACCGCCGCTGGAGCGCACCAGCAGAGTCGAGCCGACCGGCACCGGCAGCGGGCCGCTGCCCGGGGTGCCGAGGTCCTTATTGGAGGCGGCGGTGAGAATGATCGGCGGCTTGTTGGTATAGACCGGCGGCGTCACCCAGGCATCGACCCGGACGGTCGACGGCGACATCGCGCCCTTCCAGTCGAACGCCGCCATCACCCGCGGGGTGCGCTCCTCGCCGGCGGCGAAGAAGGTCGCGACCAGCAGGATCACCACCAGGGCGCGGAGCCCCCAGGGATCGTGGATCGGCAGCCGCGGCGACGGCAGGCCGGGCTTGAGGCCGCGGATCGTCGCCAGGGTGCGGTCGCGCTGCGCCTGCCACAGCGCGCGGGCCACCGGATCGCCGGACGCCAGCGTGTCGCCGAGCGCCGTGGCCGGGCGGTGCTTCAGGCCGGTATTACGGTCGAGCCGCGCCAGCGCCTCGTCGCGGCTCGGCCAACGGAACCTGATGGCGGGGATCAGCGCGCCGAGCGCGAGGGCGGCGAGCAACACCAAGCCGGCGATGCGCGCCGAGAACGGCAGCACCAGCCACAACCCGGCCCAGGACAGCGCCAGGAACAGGCCCACGACGCTCATCAGCCGCGCCAGATGCGGCCACGCGCGCTCCCAGGCAATCGCCAGCGTGGCCCGCCCGATCGCCTTGTCCAGATGCAGCCGCGCGACCGCCTCTTCATCGTGCGGGGCCTGCGACGGATCGGGAATGCTGCCGCTCAACCATCTCTCCGGGTTGCTGCTCACACGAGCGTAGCACAACGGCGGCAATGAGGCACCGCCCTGCGCCACCACTGCGCGCATCACACCGCGACACGAACGCGTGACGCCACAGCCGGTGCCCCGTAGTGTTCCGGCGAACTTCCCACCAGAGGACGCGCAATGGACAAGACGACGCACGACAAGGGGCTGGAGATCCGCAAGGCGGTGCTGGGCGAGGCCTATGTCGAGAACGCGCTGAAAAACGCCGACGACTTCAACAAGCCGTTCCAGGAACTCGTCACCGAGTATTGCTGGGGCGCGATCTGGGGACGCGACGGGCTGCCGAAGAAGACCCGCAGCATGCTCAACCTGGCGATGATCGCGATCCTCAACCGGCCGCACGAGCTGCGCGCGCACATCAAGGGCGCGCTGACCAACGGCGTCACCAAGGACGAGATCCGCGAGATCTTCATGCAGGTCGCCTGCTACGCCGGCATCCCGGCCGGCGTCGACAGCTTCCGGATCGCCCGCGAAGTGTTCGCAGAGATCGACAACGGCTGAGGCGAAAATTGGTACCAGCCAACCGGCGCGGCGGTTCGGGCCGCCGCGTTAAGGTTGAGTGGTTAGGTTAAAAAACAGTTCAAATTGCTCGGATTTGCCGGTTCGCTACGGTCGGCCGTCGCGCGCGTGGCCGGTGAAGCCGCATGTTCACCGCTGCGGATTTTAAGCGCGATCGGGACCGCCAGTTATTTTTGTACGCCGCGTCTGGCGGTCCCACCCCTTTGTTTCAGGAGAGAGACCGACTCACAGCCAGGGCGCCGGTTTGTCCATCGCGATCAGTTGCTCGACCTCGATGCGCGGACGCACCACTGCGACCTGATTGTCCTTCACCAGCACTTCGGGCACCAGCGCACGGGTGTTGTAAGTACACGCCTGGACGGCGCCATAAGCGCCCGACGTCATGATCGCAATCAGATCGCCGGCCTTCAGCTCGGGCAGCTTGCGGTCGAGCGCGAGGTAATCGCCGGTCTCGCACACCGGACCGACGACATCCGCCACCATCATCTTGGCACCGGGCGCAGGCTCCGCCACCGGCAGGATCTCGTGATACGCCTCGTACAGCGTCGGGCGGATCAGGTCGTTCATCGCCGCGTCGATGATCACGAAGGTCTTGCCGTCGCCGTGCTTCACATAGATCACCTTGGCGACCAGGATGCCGGCATTGCCGACGATCATCCGCCCCGGTTCGAACAGCAGCGTGCAGCCGAGATTGTGGGTGACGCGCTTGACCATCTCCGCATAGGCGAACGGCTCCGGCGGCGCGTCGCGATCCTCGTAGTACGGGATGCCGAGACCGCCGCCGAAATCGACGTGGCTGACGGTGTGACCGTCACCGCGCAGCACGTGAATGAATTCGGCGACGATGCGGAACGCCGCTTCCATCGGCGCCAGGTCGATGATCTGGCTGCCGATATGGACATCGACGCCGGTGACCTGGATGCCCGGCAGCTTGGCGGCGCGGGCATAGACTTCGCGGGCGTGGCGGATCGGAATCCCGAACTTGTTCTCGGACTTGCCGGTGGAGATCTTGGCGTGAGTGCCGGAATCGACGTCCGGATTGACCCGCAGCGAGATCCGCGCGGTGCGGCCGGTCTCGACCGCGAGCCGCGACAGCAGTTCGAGCTCGGGCTCGGATTCGACGTTGAGGCACTTGATGTCGTGGGCGAGTGCGGCGCGCAGCTCGGCCTCGGTCTTGCCGACGCCGGAGAACACGATCTTGCTCGGCGGAATCCCGGCCGCCAGCGCGCGCTGCAACTCGCCGCCCGACACCACGTCGGCGCCGGCGCCGAGCTTGGCCAGGGTGCGCAGCACGGACTGGTTGGAATTGGCCTTCATGGCATAGCACACCAGCGTATCAAGGCCGGCGAAGGCCTCGGTGAACACCCGGTAGTGCCGCTCCAGCGTGGCGGTCGAATAGCAGTAGAACGGCGTGCCGACGTCTTGCGCGATCGAAGCAAGGCTGACGCCTTCGGCGTGCAGCACGCCGTCGCGATAGTCGAAATGACGCATCTTGGCGCTTAGTCCAGCAGCGGATCGAGAATGATGCTTCGCTTCCGCCCCTTGGCGGCGGAGGGCGGCGCGTTGGTGCCGTAGGACGAATCGAACACGTCGCCCTTGGCCTCCGGTTTGGTCGCCGGCGCGGCCGACGGCGTGTCGGCAGCCCCCGGCGGCAGATCGAGGCCGGCTTTACGGCCGCAGCCCGACAGCGCCAGCGTTGCCGCCACAATCACCAGAAGCGCCCATCGCGATGGGTTGGTCACGCGATTCACGTCGAATATCCCCAATTGGCGCGGCACCATACCGAGATTGCGCCGCGCTGGCGAGCCCCCGAAACCGCCGGACGGCGGCCGCCCTCAGCGCGTTTTGCTGTCCTTGGCGAGCCGCTTGAGCCAGGCCTTGGCCTGGCTGCGAACATTCTTCGGCGCGGTGCCGCCGTACGAGGTGCGGCTCTTCACCGAGGATTCGACGCTGAGCACCGCCAGCACGTCCTTGGTGATGCGCTTTTCGACCGATTGCATCTCGGCGAGCGGCAATTCGTGCAGCGCCACGCCCTTCTTGGCAGCGAGCCCGACGATCCGGCCGGTGACGTGATGCGCCTCGCGGAACGGCATCTTCAGCGTCCGCACCAGCCAGTCGGCCAGATCGGTGGCGGTGGCGTAGCCCTCGCCCGCAGCCGCCTTCATCCGCTCCGGCTCGGGCTCGAGGTCGCGAACCATGCCGGTGATCGCGCGGATCGCCAGCGACAGCGCAGCGAAGCCTTCCATCGCGCCCTGTTTGTCTTCCTGCATGTCCTTTTGATAGGCGAGCGGCAGGCCTTTCATCACGATCAACAGGCCGTTCAGCGCGCCGATCACCCGGCCGGTCTTGGCGCGGACCAGCTCGGCCGCGTCCGGATTGCGCTTCTGCGGCATGATCGACGAGCCGGTGGTGAACTTGTCCGACAGCCGGATCAGGCCGACCAGCGGCGAGGTCCAGATCACGATCTCTTCGGCGAAGCGCGACAGATGCACGGCGCAGATCGAGGCCGCCGATAGCGTCTCCAGCACGAAGTCGCGGTCCGACACCGCATCCAGCGAGTTCGCCATCGGCCGGTCGAAGCCGAGCTTGGCGGCGGTGGCGTGGCGGTCGATCGGGAACGAGGTGCCGGCCAGCGCCGCGGCGCCGAGCGGGCTTTCATTCAGCCGCTTGCGGGCATCCTGGAACCGGCCGCGATCGCGCGCCACCATCTCGACATAGGCCATCAGATGATGGCCGAAGGTCACCGGCTGCGCGGTCTGCAGATGGGTGAAGCCGGGCATCACCGTCTCGGCCTGCTCGAGCGCGCGTTCGGCGAGCGCCAGCTGCAACGCCGCCAGGGCCGCGTCGGTCTCGTCCAGCACATCGCGGACGTAGAGCCGGAAATCGGTCGCGACCTGATCGTTGCGCGAGCGCGCGGTGTGCAGGCGCCCGGCCGCGGGGCCGATCAGTTCGGCGAGCCGGCTCTCGACATTCATATGGATGTCTTCGAGCGCACGCTTGAACGTGAATTTGCCGGCGGTGATCTCTGACAGAATCGTGTCTAGACCCTTGCCGATATTTTTCGCATCGTTCGCGGTGATGATGCCCTGCGCGGCCAGCATGGCTGCATGCGCCTTGGACGCCGTGATGTCCTGGGCGTAGAGATGGCGATCGACGTCGATCGAGACGTTGATCTCTTCCATGATCGCGTCGGGGCGATCGGTGAATCGGCCGCCCCACATCTTGTTGCTCATCTGTCGCCGCTCACGATCATGCTCGCGTCCCAATCACATCTCATCATCGGCAGCCGCCCGCGAACCTGCGCGGCCTGCCGTCTTCTGATTGTTCGATGACCGAATCCCAGCCGAATCCCGTCCCGCCGCGCCGTGCCGGCCGCCTGACCATCCTGTTGGCCACGATGGCCGTGCTCGTCGTCGCCGGCGCCGCCGGGATATACGGGATTGGCGGGCTGCAGCGCAATGCAGGTGGCGATCCGGTGTGCCGGCCGGCGGTGTCGCTGGCGCAGCAGCTCAAGCCTCTGGTGCGCGGCGAAGTCGCGGCGCTGACGCCCGCAGCGGCGCCGCTGCGGCTGCCGGACCTGACGTTCGCCGACGATGCCGGCCAGGCCAAGAAGCTGTCCGACTTCCGCGGCCGGACCGTGCTGGTCAACCTGTGGGCGACCTGGTGCGTGCCGTGCCGCAAGGAGATGCCGGCGCTCGACAACCTGCAGGCCAAGCTCGGCAGCTCGGATTTCGAAGTGGTGGCGATCAACATCGACACCCGCGATCCGGCCAAGCCGAAGAAATTCCTCGACGACGAGAAGCTGACCCACCTGTCGGTGTTCACCGACGCCTCCGCCAAGGTGTTTCAGGATCTGAAGGCGGTCGGCCGCGCGCTCGGGATGCCGACCTCCGTGCTGGTCGACCGCGAAGGCTGTGAGATTGCCACGATCGCCGGTCCGGCCGAGTGGGACAGCAACGACGCCACCACGCTGATCAAGGCCGCGGTGAAGCCGGTCGCGGCGGGCAGCAAGTAACCGGCAGCCACCAGCGGTCATTCCGGGCGGGAGCAGCGAAGCTGCGCCCGAACCCGGAATCCAGAGGTTGTTGCAAAAAGAGATTCCGGATTCGCGCCTGACGGCGCGCCCCGGAATGACTGCTCAATGGCAATGACTGCTTAAAGAGCTCGGATTAGGCGCTGATATTCAGGTTGCCGCCGACGCCGGGGCCGACATTGGCGAGCGAGGGCGAGCCGCCCTGCCCGATGCCGAGCAGCGTCTGCACCGTCTCACGCTCGGTGCGAGCGGCCGACGCTTGAATCGTCGTCGAGATCTGCATCTGCGTGCTGCTGGCCTGCATGGCGAGCGCCGCGCTGATCATGCTCATGTCCATCGCCGTAGTCTGGCAGCAAACCGTTAACAATCCGAAGCGAGGCGGCGCGGATTCGATGAAATTGCATCGATCGCGCCGCGGCCTGCACGGCTGCGATCAAGCCGTGGAGCCGGCCCCGTCGCTCAGGTGAACCGCGAAGCCTTCGGCACCGGGCACGCCCAGCTCCGGCCGCAGCTCCATGGTCGGGATCAGGTAGTCGCCGCCATTCTGGCGCCGGTACGGAATCGGCGGCGTCTCGGCTAGCGTGCGCATCCGCTGCCGCAGCCGTTCGGCCGCGGCTTCGAACCCGGCCGAGTCCAGCCGGCCGGCCTGATACAGCACGTAGGGCGGCAGCACCTCGCAGCCCGGATAGAACAGAATGCCGTGATGGATCGGAAACAGCAGGTCATCGATCGGGCCGTTGATGCCGCGCGGGCCGTAATGCTGCTCCCAGCCGCCGGTGGTGACGATCAGCATCGCGCGCTTGCCGGCCAGAACGCCCTCGCCGTAGCGAGTGCCCCAGCGCTTGTCGCTGTGCTCGCCGACCCCATAGGCGAAGCCGCAGGCGAACACCCGCTCGACCCAGCCTTTCAGGATCGCCGGCATGGTGAACCACCACAACGGGAATTGCAGGATCACGGCGTCGGCCCACAGCAGCTTGTCGATCTCGTCGCGGACGTCCTGGGTCAGCTCTCCGGCGTCGAACGCCGCCTTCGACGCCACGGTCGGCAGCAGCCGCTCGCCGGGTGCTAGGCCCGGAAAATCGGCGCGGTCGACCGCCGGCTTCCAGCCCTGGGCGTAGAGATCGGAGACCTGCACCTCGTGGCCGAGGCGTTGCAACTCCGCGACCGCGACGTCGCGCAGCGCTCCGTTCAACGAGCGCGGTTCGGGGTGGGCGAATACCAGAAGGACTTTCACGGCCAGGCTCCCTGCAGTGATGATCAGACCCTGCAGGTACCCCCGCGGCGACTATTCCAGTAGCCGCGGAGTATCGATATGATTATTCCGAAAAATGGATAGATCAGCCGTCACGATCGAGCGCATCCGCACCTTCGTTCGCATTGCCGAGCGGGGCAGCCTGTCGGCGGTCGCGCGCGACCTCAATGTCGGCCAATCCACCGTCACCCGGCAGTTGCAGGAGCTCGAGGCCGCGGTCGGTGCACCGCTGTTGAGCCGCACCACCCGCCGGGTAACGCTCACCGAGGAAGGCAGCCGCTATTACGCGCGCTGCATTCAGATCCTGCGTCTGCTCGACCAGGCCGGCGACGAGGCGCTCGGCGCGTCGGGGGCACCCGCCGGCAGCATCCGGATCTCCTGCACGGCCTCGTTCGGCGTGCTGCATGCCAGCCGGCTGATCTTCGCGTTCCAGGATCGCTATCCGGAGATCGGGATCGACTTCGGCCTCACCGATCATCGGGTCGATCTGGTGCGCGAAGGCGTCGACCTGGCGATCCGGCTGGCCCCGCTCGCCGATAGTTCGCTGAAGCTGCGCACGCTCGGCCACAGCCATCGCCTGCTGGTGGCCTCGCCTGACTATCTGGACGCGCATGGCAGGCCGGCATCGCCGCAGGAGCTGTCGCACCATCAAGGGGTGCGCATGGTGAACGTCGCCGGCAGCGACATGCTGGTCTTGCAGGGGCCGGATCAGGAGACCCACCGGGTGCCGTTCGGCGGCCGGCTCAGGGTCGACCATGGGCTCGCGGCGCGCGAAGCGCTGATCGCAGGGTGCGGCATTGCGGCGTCACACCGCTGGCTGGTCGACGATCTGCTGGCGGCGGGGCGGCTCGAAGTGCTGTTGCCGGAGTATCGGCTGCCGCCGGTGCCGCTCAATCTGTTGATCGTGCCGGAGCGCGCCGGCATCGCCCGCGTACGGCTACTGATCGACTTCCTGGCCGAGCAGATCCGGAGCGTGCCGGGCATCGAATGAGCGATGCCCCCTGATAATTCGTCATGCCCGGGCTTGTCCCGGGCATCCACGCCTTGCTGACGGAAACGAGGGAAAAGGCGTGGATGGCCGGGACGAGCCCGGCCATGACGGAAGTAACTACGATGCCGCCGTCGCAACGCTCAGCGAGTCGGGACCGGCTTGTCACCGCGGTAATCGTAGAAACCGCGCTGGGTCTTGCGGCCGAGCCAGCCGGCTTCGACGTACTTCACCAGCAGCGGGCACGGCCGATACTTGGAGTCGGCGAGACCCTCATGCAGCACCTGCATGATCGACAGACAGGTGTCGAGGCCGATGAAGTCGGCCAGCTCCAGCGGGCCCATCGGATGATGCGCGCCGAGCTTCATCGCCATGTCGATGGCTTCGACGTTGCCGACGCCTTCGTACAGCGTGTAGATCGCCTCGTTGATCATCGGCAGCAGGATGCGGTTGACGATGAACGCCGGGAAATCCTCGGACACCGCGATCTGCTTGCCGAGCTTGGTGACGAACGTCTTCGCGGTTTCGAAGGTGGCGTCGTCGGTGGCGATGCCGCGGATCAGCTCGACCAGCTCCATCACCGGCACCGGATTCATGAAGTGAATGCCGATGAAGCGCTCCGGCCGATCGGTCGAAGCGGCCAGACGGGTGATCGAGATCGACGAGGTGTTGGAAGCGACGATCGCCTCCGGCTTCAGCACCGCGCACAGCTCGTTGAAGATCTTGCGCTTGGTCTCTTCCTTCTCGACCGCGGTCTCGATCACGAGGTCGCAGTCGGACAGCCCGTCCAGCTTCTCCGTCGCGGTGATCCGCGCCAGGGCCTGCTTACGGGCGTCTTCGGTGATGAGCTTCTTGGCGATCTGGCGCGACAGGTTGCCGTTGATGGTGGCCATCGCCGATTTCAGCCGGTCGGCGGAGACATCGTTCAGGATCACGTCGAACCCGCCGAGAGCGGCCACGTGAGCGATCCCGTTGCCCATCTGCCCCGCGCCGATTACGCCGACTTTTTTGATTGCTGCCGCCATCTCTCATCTCGTTCGGAGCACAGCCGCGTCGCGCGGCCGGTGCATCTTCGCACATTCCCGCGCCGCTGTCCGTGGTTCGGCGCCCGGACAGTTAGCCGGTGAACGCTTAAAGCTTCTGCAACGAACCCGGCCCGAGGGCCGGGTTCGTCCGCCGCGAAGGCGTTTACTTGCCGAGCTTGCCGAGCTCTTCGGTCAGCTCCGGAACCGCCTGGTAGAGGTCGGCGACCAGGCCGTAGTCGGCGACCTGGAAGATCGGCGCGTCTTCGTCCTTGTTGATCGCGACGATCACCTTGGAGTCCTTCATGCCGGCGAGATGCTGGATCGCGCCCGAGATACCGACCGCGATGTACAGCTCCGGCGCCACAACCTTGCCGGTCTGACCGACCTGCCAGTCGTTCGGCGCGTAGCCGGCATCGACCGCGGCGCGCGAGGCGCCGACACCGGCGCCGAGCTTGTCGGCGAGCGGTTCGATGTACTTGGTGAAGTTCTCGCGGCTCTGCATCGCGCGGCCACCCGACACGATGATCTTGGCCGACGACAGTTCCGGACGATCGCTCTTGGCGACTTCCTCGCCGACGAAGCTCGACAGACCCGGATCGGCCGCCGCCGCGACGGTCTCGATCGCCGCGCTGCCACCCTCGCCCGTCGCCTGGAAGGTCGAGGTGCGGACGGTGATGACCTTCTTGGCGTCCTTCGACTTCACGGTCTGAATCGCGTTGCCGGCGTAGATCGGACGCTCGAAGGTGTCGGGCGCGACAACCTTGATGATCTCCGACACCTGCATCACGTCGAGCAGAGCGGCGACGCGCGGCATCACGTTCTTGAACCGCGAGGTCGCCGGGGCGACGATCGCGTCGTAGCTGCCGGCGAGCGAGACGATCAGCGCGGCCAGCGGCTCGGCGAGATCGTGCTCATAGGCGGGCGCTTCGGCGAGCAGCACCTTAGTGGCGCCCTGCAGCTTGGCAGCCGCATCGGCCACGGCCTTGCAGCCCTGGCCGGCAACGAGGATATGCACCTCGCCGCCGAGCGCGGCAGCGGCGGTCATCGCCTTGTTGGTGGCGTCCTTGAGGTGGGCGTTGTCGTGTTCGGCAATCAGCAGCGTGGCCATCAGAGTACACCCGCCTCGTTCTTGAGCTTCGAAACCAGTTCGGCGACGTCCTTGACCTTGACGCCGGCCTTGCGGCCACCCGGCTCGACGGTCTTCAGAACTTCCAGGCGCGGCGAAACGTCGACGCCGTAGTCAGCCGCGGTCTTCTCCGCGATCGGCTTCTTCTTGGCCTTCATGATGTTCGGCAGCGAGGCGTAGCGCGGCTCGTTCAGCCGCAGATCGGTGGTGACGATCGCCGGACCCTTGAGCTTGACGGTCTGCGAGCCACCGTCGACTTCACGCGCGACGGTGAAGTCGGAGCCGTCGACGTCGAGCTTGGAGGCGAAGGTCGCCTGCGCCCAGCCGAGCAGCGCGGCCAGCATCTGGCCAGTCTGGTTGCTGTCGTCGTCGATCGCCTGCTTGCCGAGAATGATCAGTCCCGGCTTCTCTTCGTCGGCAACGCCCTTGAGAATCTTGGCGACCGCCAGCGGTTCGACGACGCCGTCGGCCTTGACCAGGATGCCGCGGTCCGCGCCCATGGCGAGGCCGGTGCGCAGGGTTTCCGACGCCTGCGCCGGTCCGATCGAGACCACGACGACTTCGGTCGCCTTGCCGGCCTCTTTGAGGCGCAGCGCTTCTTCGACGGCGATCTCGTCGAACGGATTCATCGACATCTTGACGTTGGCGAGTTCAACGCCCGACCCGTCGCTCTTGACGCGGATCTTGACGTTGTAGTCGACCACGCGCTTGACCGGCACCAGAACCTTCATCGATCCTCTTTCGTGTTGCGGTGGGTAATTGTTTATTGTGGCGGCGGAACCTAAAGCCCCTCCTAACCGCGGTCAACGCGGCAAAGCCAAAAACCGCCTTGTTCCCTAGCGGTTCTGGCCCGGCACCCAGAGCACGTCGCGGGCGCCACCGTCGTTCACCGTGCGGGCGGCGACAAACAGGAAGTCGGACAACCGGTTGACGTATTGGACGGCCGCCGGGGTGATTTTCTCGTTCGGCAGGGCCAACAGTTCCACTATGGCCCGTTCCGCACGGCGGCATATTGTCCGCGCCACATGCAGGTAAGCGGCTGCCGGCTTGCCGCCCGGCAGCACGAAAGATGTGAGCGGCGCCAAGCCTTCGTTGAGCTGATCGATATCGCGCTCCAGGCGCTCGACCTGGCTCGACAGCACCCGCAGCCGTTCGGCCTTACCTTCGCGTTCCGGAACCGCCAAATCGGCGCCGAGATCGAACAGATCGTTCTGAATACGCCCGATCATGGCGTCGAGTTCCGGCAACTCCGACAAATGCAGCCGCACCACGCCGAGCGCCGCATTGGTCTCATCCACCGTGCCGTATGCCGCGATCCGCGGATCGGACTTCGGCCGCCGCTCGCCGGAGCCGAGGGCGGTGGTGCCGTCGTCACCGGTGCGGGTGTAGATTCGATTGAGAACGACCATCGCGCGGGGATCCTGCTGCGGGAAACCAAGTGAGCCGGGAGTTGGTGGGCAGCTAACGGCCCATCGCCCAGATCGCAAGCATGGTGATGACGATGGCGACGAATTGCAGCAAGACCCGCCAGCGCATGAGGGTCTGCGATCGGTTCGGCGAACCGCCCCGCATCATGTTGATCAGACCGAGCATGAGCACCAGAGCCACGGCGCAGAGCGCGACCGGCAGGGCGATTGAACTCAGGAAGGATGCCATCTAGGTTTCATAACACCGCTACTGATCCCGCGCTATCCCTGCCGCATGGTCGGGCGCAACGATCCCGGGTGGAGGCGGTTAGTATCGAATGCTAAGGTTCTGCCATCCCGCCGGCCGCAACTCGTGACAAGGTGACCCGTGAGGCAGATCCGCTACGCCTATGCGGTCGCAGTCGATGCGCTCTATACGTTCCTGGCCGACGACGGATGGGCGATCGCCAGCCATATCGCGCTGTCGACCCTGATGGCGTTGTTTCCCTTCCTGATCGTGCTCACCTCGCTGGCCGGCTTCGTCGGCTCGCGCGAACTCGCCGACCGCGCCGCCGAACTGCTGCTCGACGTCTGGCCCGCGCAGGTCGCCAGTACGCTGTCGGGCGAGATCCACGACGTCCTGACCACCACCCGCGGCGGGGTGCTGACCATCGGCCTGCTGCTGGCGCTGTATTTTGCCTCCAACGGCGTCGAGAGCCTGCGGGTCGGGCTCAACCGCGCCTATGCGGTGATCGAGCCCCGGCCGTGGTATCTGCTGCGGCTGGAGTCGATCGGCTACACCCTGGTGGCGGCTTTTACCGCGCTGGCGATGGGGTTTCTGATCGTGCTCGGCCCGCTGATCCTCGCCACCGCCCGGCACTACGTGCCGCTGCTGGTGCACAATAACGAGCCGCTGCTGACGATCGGCCGCTATGGCATTGCGATCACGGCGCTGACTGTGGCGCTGTTCCTGCTGCACGCCTATCTGCCGGCAGGGCGACGGTCGTTCCGGCAGATCCTGCCCGGGATCGTCTTCACCATCACCGCGTCGCTGATCTCGGGCATCACCTTCGGCATGTATCTGGCGCGGTTCGCCAACAACTACGTGTCGATGTATGCGGGCCTCGCCTCGGTGATCATCGCGCTGGTGTTCTTGTATTTCATCGCCGCGATTTTCGTTTACGGCGGCGAACTCAACGCCGCGATCATCAAGTCGCGGCTGCCCGAGGGGATGACGCTGCAAGAAGCGCAGTTGCGAGCGCCCGGGGCGAAACCGGCTTGAGCAGGAACGCATCGGCGCCGGCCTGACGGGCCGCCACTTCGTCCTGGTCGCGTCCCGACACGCCGATGATCGGCACCGCGCGCAGCGGAGGCGGCAGCGCACGGATCAGCCGGATCGCCTCGACGCCACTGATGCCCGGCAGCACCATATCCATCAGCACCGCGTCGAACTCGGCCTTCGCCAGCCGCTCCGGAACCGCCTCGCCGCTGCCGACGAATTCGCAGCAATGGCCAAGCTCGGTGAGGATGGCGTTCAGCACCACGCGCCCGAACGGATTGTCCTCGACGCTGAGGATGCGCAGCCGCCCGCCGCCGGTGGCGCGGATTGCACCGTCCGGCGTCGCCATCTGCGGCGGCTTGGCCCGCTCCAGCGTCACCGTCAGGGTGAAGACCGTGCCGCCGCGCGGCCGCTGCGCCACCGAGACGTCGCCGCCGAGGGCCCGGGCAATTTGCCGCACCGACGACAGACCGAGGCCGGCGCCGCCGAACCGCGACGCGATGCTGACATTGGCCTGCGAGAACGGCCGAAACAGCCGCTTGATCTCGGTGAGCGACAGCCCGATGCCGCTGTCGGACACCGCGAACGACACCTGCGCCTTGCCGCGGCCGGCGGCTGCGGCGGTGACCTTCAGCGCCACGTCGCCGTGCTCGGTGAATTTCACCGCGTTGTCGATCAGGTTTTCCAGCGCGGCGCGCAGCCGAACCGCGTCGCCGATCGCAAAGCCCGGCAGCCGCTGCGAAATCGTCACCGTGGCCCGCAGCCCCTTGGCGGCGGCGCGGCCCGACAGCGAATCGCCGGCATGGCGGGCGAGCGCCCGCAGATCGAAGAACTCCGACCGCAGCCCGAGCCCGGTGGTGCCGAGCCGGGCGGCGTCGACGAACAGCGTGGCGAGGCCGGACAGATGCTCGGCGCCGGCCTTGATGGTGTCGACCCAGCGGCGCTCCCGCTCGTTGAGATCGGAGGTCGCCAGCAATTCGCTGACTGCCAGGATACCGGTGAGCGGGGTGCGGACCTCGTGCGCGAAGGTCGCCAGCACGGTCTCGATCATGCCGGACGAGGCGGGCTTCTTGCGACGGACGCGTTTCGGCGGCGTCCGCTTGACCTGCGTCCGCCCGCTGCGCAACGCGCGCGATTTCACCGCCATGAGTCCCCCGAGCCGTCCCGGCTACAATGCCACGCTCGCCGCTGTGGAGTCACGCCGCGCGTGGGCGCCGGGATCGATGCAGGCGGCATCAGGCGGCGTTCAGATGGGCGCCGCAAGCCCGACCAAGGTTCGGATCTCGGCCGGCGTGACGCCGGCGGCGCGCAGCTCGCGCAGGCCGGTCGACCCGGTGGATTTCGACAGCTTGCGGCCCTCCGCATCGCGCAGCAGCGCATGGTGCCGATACACCGGCGCCGGCAGGCCGAGCAGTTGCTGCAGCAGCCGATGCACCGAGGTCGACCAGAACAAATCGGCGCCGCGCACCACCTCGGTGATGCCCTGCAGCGCGTCGTCGATCACCACCGATAGATGATAGCTGGTCGGCGTTTCCTTGCGCGCGATGATGACGTCGCCCCACGCCTCCGGCCGCGCCGCGATGGTGCCGGTTTCGCCGTCCGGTCCTTTGCCGAGTTCCTGCCAGCTCAGTTCGCCGGCCAACGCGATCGCAGCCGACATGTCCAGCCGCAGTGCATACGGCACACCGGCGGCGATCAGCTCGTCGCGCTGCGCGGGCGAAAGCTGCTTGCCGGCTCCCGGATACAGCGGCGCGCCGTCGGGATCACGCGGCCATGGCGACACTGCTTCCTGATCGGCGACCAGCCGGGCGATCTCGGCGCGGGTTTCGAACGCCGGATAGATCAGCCCCTTGGCGGCGAGTTGCGTCACCGCGTCACGGTACAGCTCGAGATGATCCGATTGCCGCCGCACCTCGCCGTCCCAGCCGATGCCGAGCCAGGACAGATCCTGATAGATCGCCTGCTCGAATTCCGGCCGGCATCGGGTGCGGTCGATGTCCTCGATCCGCAGCAGCAGCTGGCCACCGCTCGCCCGCGCCAGATCGGCATTCAGCAGCGCCGAGAAAGCGTGGCCGAGATGCAGATAGCCGTTCGGGCTCGGGGCAAATCGGAAAACGGGTGGCGGCATTGAACCCCTGACGTCATTGCCGGACTTGATGTTCAGCCCGGAGACATGACCTACGGGTGTTCGGAGACATAGTCGACGCATCATAGTGGCTGGATTTGGCGGTTGGAGGCCAAGTCCATGCCCTGGCGTGAGGTGTCGGCAGTGGATCAGAGACGCGAGTTCGTACGGCTTGCGATGCAGGAGGGGGCGAACCGGCGCGAGCTGTGCCGGCGGTTCGGCATTCATTGGACGACCGGCTACAAATGGTTGGAGCGATGGGCGGCCGGAGGTGATCTCGCCGACCTGTCGCGGCGGCCGCACGACAGCCCGCGGCAGACCTCGGCGGCGTGTGAGGCACAGGTGCTGGCGGTTCGTGATGCGCATCCGGCATGGGGCGCGCGCAAGATCGCCAGCTCGATGGAGCGGTCCGGACAGCACGCTCCGGCGGTGTCGACGATCCACGAGATCCTGCGCCGGCACGGCCGGATCAAGCCTGCCGCCGGCGGTCCACCGGCGACGCTGCGGTTCGAGATGCCGGCGCCGAACATGCTTTGGCAGATGGACTTCAAAGGCTGGGTTCGGCTCGGCAACGACGTCCGCTGCCATCCGCTGACCGTGGTGGACGATCACTCACGCTACGATCTGTGCCTCCAGGCTTGCGCCGATCAGCGCGGCGAAACCGTGCAGGACAGGCTGCAAACGACGTTCCGGCACTACGGCTTGCCCGACACGATCTTCGTCGACAACGGCTCGCCGTGGTCGGACAGTTCCGGCGAGCGCTGGACATGGTTCTCGGTGTGGCTGCTCAAGCTCGGCATCAGGGTGATCCGTAGTCGTCCCTATCACCCGCAGAGCCGCGGCAAGAACGAGCGTTTTCATCGCACGCTGGACGACGAGGTGTTTGCACTGCGGCCCTTGCGCGACCTCGCCGAGGCGCAACGTGCCTTCGATTCCTGGCGCGAGGTGTACAACTTCGAGCGCCCTCACGAGTCGCTAGGCCAGCTGGTGCCTGCTGATCGCTACCAGCCGAGCCGGCGTTCTCTGCCGGACCGCCTGCCGGCTCCAGAATACGATGAGCGCGACATCGTCCGATCCGTCTCGAAAACCAAGGCCTATGTCAGCTTCAAAGGTCGTTTGTGGAAGGTGCCGCAAGCCTTCGCCGGAGAGCGCTTGGCCATCAGGCCGCTCTCCACCGACGGCAAATACGGCGTGTTCTTCGCTGCCCACCAAGTCGCCACCATCGACTTGACGGGCGTGGAAAGTGTCGGTCATGTCTCCGAACACGTGTCGACTATGTCTCCGGGCTGAACACTTGATCCGGCAATCCATCGGATGAGAGACTCTTTTACGATAGCGGATGGATGCGCGGGTCAAGCCCGCGCATGACGCCGGAAAGCCGAACCACCTGATGACCATTCATCTCGACAGCCAGGCCGACCTCGAGGACGCCATCACCGCGCTGGTGAAGCGGGACCCGCGGCTCAAGCCCGTGCTTCAGGTCGCCGGCATGCCGGCGCTGCGCCGGCGCGAGCCGGGCTTTGCCGGCCTCGCCGCGATCGTCTGCGGCCAGCAGCTCTCGACCGCGTCGGCCGCAGCGATCTGGGGCCGGGTCTCCGCGGCGTTCGATCCGTTCGAGCACGGCGCGATCAAGCGGGCGCGGGCCGACCGGCTGGCGCGGCTCGGTCTTTCAACCGCAAAGATCAAGACGCTGAAGGCACTGGCCAAGGAGCTCGCCGCTGAACGGCTCAACCTCGATGTGCTGGCTGAAGAAGACGCCGACGCCGCCCACGCCACGCTGACGGCGTTGCACGGCATCGGGCCGTGGACCGCCGACATCTATCTGCTGTTCTGCCTCGGCCACGGCGACGCCTGGCCGGCCGGCGATCTCGCGGTGCAGGAAGCGATGCGGATCGGCCTCGGCCTGAAAGCGCGCCCGACCGTGAAACAGATGGCGCCGCTCGCCGAACCCTGGCGCCCGTTACGCGGCGCCGCGGCGCATCTGTGGTGGGCCTATTACCACGCAGTGAAGCGGCGCGAGGGCGTGATCGGCGACGACAAGGCGGCGAAAGTCGTGGCGAAGAAAGCCCCGGCAAAGACGCCTCCCGTGCGGAAGTCGCCGTCACGCTGAAGGCTTCCGTTCAAGATCACGACTCATGCTCGTGATGATGGTCGTGATCCTCTGAAGGCGGCTCCGCCGGAATCGTCACCAGCCGGCCATAGCGGACGCCGCGTTCGGCGAAGATGTGGTCGGCGAAATGCTGCAGTTCGCTGGCGTTGCCGTCGAGGATCGTCACTTCCAGGCACTGATCATGATCGAGATGCACGTGCATCGTGGCGCGTGACAGATCGTGGTGATGGTGGAAGCTCTGCGTCAGCTTGCGCGGCAGGTCGCGCTTGGAGTGATCATAGGTATAGACCATCGCGCCGACGCAATGCCCGCCGGCGGTCTCCGCCGCGGTCTGCTGGATGCCGATCCGCGCCAGATCGCGGATCGCCTCGGAGCGGTTCTGGTAGCCGCGCGCCGCGATGATGGCGTCGAGCTTCTCCATCAGGTCGTCGTCGAGCGTGATGGTGACGCGGTGCATCGAGTGCCTCTTGCTGGTTACCAGGTTGTCAGTATGAAGTTTGATTGACTTCGTCATACTCGCCGGGCACGCTGCGACCGTGGGCGCTCTGCCGGGACCGCCTGCGATAACAGATTTGGGGCGGGCGCGTCTTGCAACGATGCAGGACACGAGGGGGTGCGCGTGGCGAGTGTCCGGCGAGAGATGATGCGCGGCTGCGCGGTCGGCTGCATCGTGTTGAGTTTTGCTGTGGTGAATGGCACGGCGTGGGCCGAGCAGGCGCTGCCGCAGGTCACCATCGACGCCCCGGCCGAAGCCAAGCCCAAGCCGCCGCGGCGACACGCCCCCGCGACCGCTGCGCGCGACGGCCGCGCTGTCCCGGCACCATCACCGTCCGCCTCCTCATCGTCGTCAGCGCCGAGCAGTAACGCTGCAACCGATGCCATGAGCGCACCGCAGAATCAGGCCGCGAGCAGCCGCGTCATCACCGGCGCGGAGATCAACGCGCTGCCGTTCATGCGGCCGGGCGAAGCGCTGGAAGCCGCGCCCGGACTGGTGGTCACCCAGCATTCGGGCGAAGGCAAAGCCAACCAATACTTCCTGCGCGGCTTCAATCTCGACCACGGCACCGATCTCGCCATCACCATCGACGGCATGCCGGTGAACATGCCGACCCATGGACACGGCCAGGGCTATGCCGACGTCAACTTCCTGATCCCCGAACTGATCAGCACCATGACGGTGCGCAAGGGGCCGTACTTCGCCGACGTCGGCGACTTCGGCTCGGCCGGCGCACTCGGCATCGAGTATCTGCGGGCAATGCCCAAGACCCTCGCCGAGGTGACGGTCGGCAGCTTCGGCTATCGCCGGCTGCTCGGCGCCGGCTCGACCCGTGTCGGCGACGGCACCTGGCTCGCCGCGTTCGAAGCCAACACCTACAACGGCCCGTGGGACGTGCCGGACAACGTCCGCAAGCTGAACGGCGTGCTGCGCTACAGCCAGGGCACCGCGACCGACGGCTTCTCGCTGACCGGCATGGCCTATTCCAACCGCTGGACCTCCACCGACCAGGTGGCGCAGCGCGCGATCGACCAGGGCCTGATCGGCCGCTACGGATCGCTCGATCCGACCGACGGCGGCATCGCCAGCCGCTACAGCCTGTCGGGCCGGTTTGCGAAATCCAGCGACATCGGCCAGACCGACATCAACGCCTATGTGATCCGCTCGTCGCTGCAGCTCTATAACAACTTCACCTACTTCCTCGACGATCCCGTGAACGGCGACCAGTTCAACCAGCACGACCGCCGCACCGTGCTCGGGCTGAACGGCACGCAGCGCTTCGACTACCGGTTTGCCGGACTGCCGTTGGAAACCCGGGTCGGACTGCAGACGCGTTCCGACACCATCAATGTCGGCCTCAACAAGACCTATCAGCGTGACTGGCTGTCGACCGTGCGGGCCGACGACGTCTCCGAGCAGTCGCTCGGGCTGTGGACCGACACCACCGTGCGCTGGACCGATTGGCTGCGCACCACCGCCGGCGTGCGCCAGGACTTCTTCACCGGCCGGGTGATCAGCGACAATCCGGCGAACTCCGGCAATGCGTCGGCGGCGATGACCAGCCCGAAAGCCGGCATCGTGCTCGGCCCCTGGGCCAGCACCGAGTTCTACGGCAACGCCGGCACCGGGCTGCACAGCAACGACATCCGCGGCGCCACCATCACGGTCGATCCCAACTCGGGCGATCCGGTGAATCGCGTGCCGCTGCTGGTGCGCTCCAAGGGAGCCGAACTCGGCATCCGCAACAGATCGATCCCGGGGCTGACGACCTCGCTCGCGGTGTTCGTGCTCGATTTCGACTCCGAGCTGTTATTCGTCGGCGATGCCGGCACCACCGAACCGAGCCGGCCGAGCCGCCGCGTCGGCGTCGAGTGGACCAGCCAATACCGGCCGCTATCCTGGCTCGGCGTCGATCTCGACGTTGCTTATACGAAAGCGCGGTTTACGGATTTCGACCCGGCGGGCGACTTCATTCCCGGCGCGCCGGCCTGGGTGGCGAGCGCCGGCATCACGCTCGGCGAACAACGCGGCTGGTTCGGCGCACTGAAGGGGCGTTATTTTGGACCGCGGCCGCTGATCGAGGACGACAGCGTGCATTCGTTGTCGTCGCTGATCTTCAACGCCCGCGCCGGCTATCGCTTCGACAATGGCGTGCGGCTGCAGCTCGACGTGCTGAACCTGTTCAACGCCAAGACCAATCAGATCGAATATTACTATCTGTCACGACTGCCCGGCGAGCCGCTGGGCGGCATCAACGACCGCCATGTTCATCCGGCGGAGCCAACCGCGGTGCGACTGACGCTCGCAGGCTCGTTCTAACGCCGTAGCCCGCATGCGCCGTAGCCGGCATGCAGCGCAGCGGAATGCGGGCAGCCGCAGACAAAGACCCGGATTCGCTTCGCTGCATCCGGACTACAGTCGCTGAGCGACAGTCACTGACGTGACAAAGTGCTCCAAAACACAAACGCGCGCCGGCGTGTGAACGCCGACGCGCGCCTCGTAACTCGCTGGTTCCCAGGCGCTGCGAGACGCCTCGGCCGAGCGGCTCACTGCTCGTGCATCACTTCCGGCGAGCGGGTCTCGTGCCCGCCGCGACGATGCTCAGTCAGCCAACCTCAGCGGGCGTCCCCAGCGAGGTGACAGCGTTTCGAGAGAGACACTGGACCACCTCCTTCCGTTGTTTCCGATGAAGAGAGGATAAGTACGATTCTCCGGTTTGTGAAGAGGCGATGACGCTGGCTCGGGCGCGGAACAGGTTTTCGATCCGCTCGTTGGTTTCGCTCCACAGGGAGACCAACATGAACCCAGAAGCCAACGAAACCCTCAAGCTGATCGGCAGCGACAAGGTGCAGGGAACCGCTGTGTACGGGCCGGACGGCGAGAAGATCGGCTCGATCGAGCGGTTGATGATCGAAAAGGTCAGCGGCCGGGTGTCCTACGCGGTGCTGTCGTTCGGCGGCTTCCTCGGCATCGGCGACGATCACTATCCGCTGCCCTGGCCGGCACTGAAATACAATGTCGAGCTCGGCGGCTATCAGGTGATGGTCACGATCGACCAGCTCGAACGCGCGCCGAAATACGGTCGCGGCTCGGAATGGGATTGGCGCGGCGCGCGTCAGGTCGACGATTACTACGGCGTGGCGCTGACCTGACGGAAACGCCGTCAATCTGTCCGTCATTGCGAGCGAAGCGAGGAACGCCGAGCACAGCGCTGGATTGCTTCGTCGCTTCGCTCCTCGCAATGACGCCATCAATCACCTCCCCCAAGCCGCCGAGCGCCGATGATCGACGACCTTTGGTACAAGAACGGCGTGATCTATTGCCTGTCGGTCGCGACCTATATGGACGCCAATGGCGACGGCATCGGCGACTTCAAGGGCCTGACAAGGCGGCTCGACTATCTGCACGGACTCGGCGTCACGGCGATCTGGCTGATGCCGTTTCAGCCCTCGCCCTATCGGGACGACGGCTACGATATTTCCGACTATTACGGCGTCGACCCGCGCTACGGCACGCTCGGCGACTTCGTCGAATTCACCCACGGCTGCAAACAGCGCGGCATGCGGGTGATCATCGACCTCGTGGTCAATCACACCTCCGACCAGCACCCCTGGTTCAAACAGGCACGCGCCGATCCCAACTCGCCCTATCGCGACTGGTACGTGTGGTCGGATAAGAAGCCCGCCCACGCCGACCAGGGCATGGTGTTTCCGGGCGTGCAGAAATCGACCTGGACTCACGACAAGCAGGCGAAGGCCTGGTACTTCCACCGCTTCTACGAATTCCAGCCCGACCTCAACACCGCCAATCCCTATGTGCAGGAAGAGATCCTGAAGATCATGGGGTTCTGGATTCAGCTCGGCGTGTCCGGCTTCCGGATGGACGCGGTCCCGTTCGTGATCGCAACCAAAGGTCCGAAGGTCAAGAAGCCGGTCGAACAGTTCGACATGCTGCGGACCTTCCGCGAATTCCTGCAATGGCGCAAAGGTGACTCGATCATCCTGGCCGAGGCCAACGTCCGCACCGAAGACGATCTGCATTATTTCGGTGACGACGGCGAACGCATGCAGATGATGTTCAATTTTCATGTGAACCAGCATCTGTTCTACGCGCTCGCCGCCGCCGACACCGGCCCGCTGGCCAAAGCGCTCGCCGCCACCAAACCGCGACCCGCCACCGCGCAATGGGGGCTGTTCCTGCGCAACCACGACGAGCTCGATCTCGGCCGGCTCACCAAGCCGCAGCAACGGATCGTGTTCGAGAAGTTTGGTCCGGACAAAACCATGCAGCTCTACGATCGCGGCATCCGGCGACGGCTGGCGCCGATGCTCGGCGGCGATCAGAGCCGGCTCGAGCTCGCCTACAGCCTGATGATGACGCTGCCGGGCACGCCGGTGATCCGCTATGGCGATGAGATCGCGATGGGGGACAATCTGGCGCTGCCCGAGCGGCGTTGCGCCCGCACGCCGATGCAATGGTCGACCGAGCCGCACGGCGGCTTCACCAAGAGCGACAAGCCGGAGATCCCGGTGATCGACAACGGCGCCTACGGCTTCGAGCACGTCAATGTCGCCCAGCAGCGCCGCGATCCGGATTCGATGCTGAACTGGACCGAACGCATCATCCGGATGCGCAAGGAAGTGCCGGAAATCGGCTGGGGCGACTTCAAGGTGATCGCCGCGCGCGATCCGGCGGTGCTGATCCTGCGCTACGACTGGCGCAACAATTCGGTGCTGTTCGTGCACAATCTCGACCAGCAGCCACGCGAGGTGTCATTCGCGGTCGGGCTGCCCGATGATGCCGGCGATACCTTGATCGACCTGCTGGGCGACAATCACAGCCGCGCCAGCCGCGGTCGGCACAAGCTGCTGATCGAGGGCTATGGCTATCGCTGGTTCAGGGTCGGCGGCCTGGACTATCTGCTGCGCCGGACCGAAGTCGACGGCGGCGGACGCGCAAAGGCCTGAACAATCGGGGGTCTTTCCAATCGCCATTGCGATCAGAGCCGACGAAGCAATCCAGCACCTCAGTGCCCGAAGCCCTGGATTGCTTCGCTTCGCTCGCAATGACGGAGAAGCTGCTGGAAAAGGTCGGGCTCGGGCGGCTACACCACCTCCTCCGGCGCACGGCCGACGATGATGCCTTCGTTGCCGCGGAGATCGAGCGTGGCGCCGATGCGTTCGCCGGCGCGGTCGAGCATCGTCGACAGCAGTACCTCGCCATCGAGCCCGATGGCGTCCGACGCGGCCGAGATCGGATCCGGTCCGAGATTGAGCGCCACCAGCACCGACTGACCCTGATGATGCCGGCGATACAGCAACAGGTCGCCGTCCGCGGCGAGCGGCTGATAATCGCCGAGCGCGAGCTGTGGCAGTTGCCGCCGCAGCCGCAGCAGCGCGCGATACAGATTAAGGATCGACTGCGCGTCCGCCCGCAGATTGGCGACGTTGTCCTGGGTGGCGTCGGGCGCCAGCGGCAGCCACGGCCGAGCATCGGAGAAGCCGGCATTCGCTGAGGCGTCCCACTGCATCGGCGTACGGCAGCCGTCGCGACCGACACCGATCCCCGGCACGTTCTTCTCGAACGGGTCCTGGACGTCCTCGGGCGCGATCTCGACCTGCTCCATGCCGAGCTCATCGCCATAATACATCGTCGGAGTCCCGCGCAGCGTCAGCAGCAGCATAGCAGCGACGCGCGCCTGCGCCGGTCCGACACGGCCCGCCACCCGCGGCCGGTCGTGATTGCCCAGCACCCAGTTGGGCCATGCGCCCGACGGCAGCGCCAGCTCGTACCGCTCGATCAGCCCCGCGATCTCGCGGGCACGCCATGGCGTCGACAGCAGCGCGAAGTTGAACGGCAGCTGCGCGCCCTTCAGCCCGGCGCCGTAATACGCCACCAGCCGCTCGACCGGCAGATAGATCTCGCCGATCAGGAGACGATGATCGAACTCCTCGATCACGCTGCGCAGCTCAGCCACCACCGCGAGCGTCTCCGGCCGATCGGCCGAATACACCGGGAGCAGCGCGGCGTGCGGAGGCACGCCGGGGCGGAAATCCGGGTTGGGCGGGTTGTTGCGGAATTGGTCGTCCTTGATCAAATGCCAGATCACGTCGACCCGAAAGCCATCGACACCCTTGCGCAGCCAGAACCGCATGGCGTCGAAGATCGCCGCCCGCACCTCCGGATTGCGCCAGTTGAGATCGGGCTGCTGCTTCAGGAAGGCGTGATAGTAATATTGGCCGGTAGCGTCGTCGTATTCCCAACCGCTGCCGCCGAATTCCGACAGCCAATTGGTCGGCGGCCCGCCATCCGGCGCCGGATCGCGCCAGATGTACCAATCGCGCTTTGGATTGTGGCGCGACGACCGGCTCTCGACAAACCACGGGTGCTGGTCGGACGAATGGTTCGGCACCAGATCGAGAATGACCTTCAGGCCGCGGGCATGCGCGGTGAGCACCAGCGCGTCGAAATCATCCATGGTGCCGAAGATCGGGTCGATGTCGACATAGTCGGCGACGTCGTAGCCGAAGTCCGCCATCGGTGACGGGAAGATCGGCGACAGCCAGATCGCGTCGACGCCGAGATCGGACAGATAGCCGAGCCGATCGATGATGCCGCGCAAATCCCCAATGCCGTCGCTGTTGCTGTCCTGAAACGAGCGCGGATAGATCTGATACAGCACCCCCGCCATCCACCACGACGCGCCCGCAACGGTTTCCATTCAGCTCTCTCCCCTGTCGGTCTCAGACGCGACAGGGCGCGGCTTTGTTCCGAGCACGGCCGAATCCGGATCGCTGTGGTTGCACAGTCGTGCGTCAGGGCGGTGAACGGATGCCTTGCGTCTGACGTCCCTGGACGGGGCGGCGGCACCGGGCCACGCCAGAGTCATCCGTCTGTCGGAGATGAGCGTCAGGATCAGCCCGGCAAGAATCGGAGGCACGGTGCGCTTGGCGGCCGGCGTCGATGCCGAGGACAAACTATACCGGGCTACCGGTCAACGCATTCGTGAACTGACGATCCGGCTGGAGTTGATCGAACCGTCTTGATCGCAAGTGATTATTTACTGCAAGCAAGCAGGTTCTGCTGCGGCGCGATGCCGCCGGTAACCTGGTGTTTGCAGGGCTTGCCGCGTCGCGAAACTATGCCAAGTTGGGAACTGGGTGGGTTGCCAACGAATTGTCGGTCAAAGACTGAAATTCCAACCAACGCATCACTCTAGAGGAAGGTAGTAATGACGCAGATCTTCAAGGTGTATCAGGACGCGGCCAAGGCGCAGGCGGCCGTCGCGGAGCTCAAGGCCGCTTCGTTCAGCAACGCCGCGATCGTCTCCAGCGACAAGGACGGTACCTTGGTCACGGTCGACCCGCCGTTCGGCAAGGGTGGACAGGCCGACGCGATCCTCAACCGCCACGGCGCGATCCGCGACGTCTCCTCTCGCCACGGCAGCAGCGCTTCGCTGGTGGATTCGTCCGCCCGCTTGACCGGCGCGCCGCGGCTGACCGACTCCCGCACCACCCTCGGCGGCATTTTCCCCGAGCTGACCAGCCCGAACTTCTTCCTGTCCTCGATGTTCGGTCCGCTGCTGTCGGCGTCGCAGAAGCCGTGGTCGTCCCTCGCTTCGAGCCAGAAGCCGTGGTCGTCGCTGACCAAGAATCAGGACGCCAGGTCGTCGCTCGCCAGCAATCAGAAGGCCTCGGCTCAGCTGATCAACAACCCGGCGCCGTTCTCGTCGATGCTCGGCCTGCCGGTGCTGGCCGGTCGCTAATCGGCGATCGCCGATCACTTATTGAGTTGCTAGAAGCGCCGGCTTTGCCCGGCGCTTCTTTTTTGCGTCGCAACAATTTTGAATTAGATTAAAAATGACTTGCACGGCCAAGTAGGTTCCGGAATCAATCGATTAGTTCCGGGAGTACATATGCGTTCGCCGCACACAGAGTTCAGCATCCAGGGCACAGCGCCGACCGTCACCGCCGACTGGAGGCGCTTATCCCGGTCAACGACAGCAAGGACGCGATTAGTGCACCTTGCAACGGCGAGGTCCGCCTGATGTTGGAGCTCAGCCTGATCGGAATTATCGGACTCGCTGCGGTTTATGCGGCAGCGATGTGGTGGATGGGCCGCCACAGCGACGTATTGTACGGCGATTTTGTCAGCCCGGAAGGCGCCGCGTCGCTCGCACCGGCGAAGCCGGCCTCACTGCGGCAGCCACAGACGGCAGCCGTGATGGGGCCCCCTCGGAAAGCCGCAACTCGCCCACCCGTGGCAACCCGTGAAGTGCTCCCACCGGTTCGAAGCGCCGCTCATCCTCCGCCTCGGACATCCGCTGTGCCACAGCGACCGGCGCCGCCCGGACTAAACATCAAGTCTCAGCCTGCCGGAAATCGGCTTACCACGGCGCAACTGCTTTTACCGGCACCACTGCCGCCGGTCACACCTTCTGCTCAGCATCGCTCACCCAACAGACCGATCCCGGCACCTGCGCGCAGCCAAGCGCCTGCGCACAATGATGTGCTGAATTCGCTGCTGGAGACGATCAAGCACGACCTGAACAACGCGGTCGGCAAGTCCTGAGGCCGACCGCGAAAGGTCGTGTGACGATCAGTCGTGACGGGACATCACGCGGGCGTTGGCGTGCTGATGCTCGCCTTCATGACCGCTCGCGATTACTACGCCGAACAAAATCAGCACCGTCGACACTGCGGCCGCAGCCAACAGCAAGATGTCGAAAGTCATCATGGTGGTCGTCATTGCCGTACCCCCTGCAATGAAGCAGTAACTAAGCTTCCTGCTGATCGGCGGCGGCGGCGTTGACGCCGATCAACCGGAGCACACTCCGGATGCAGGCTGCCGTGCGCGCAGCGCAGAGCAAGCCGCCACAACGGCCCCAACTCCGGAATTGGCGCGCGATAGCGTACCGAACAACGCTGGTTTGGCGGAAGCCGCAACCGCTTCGCGGTAACCCGCAACAACAGCCGATCGGGATCAGGGAAAGGCGTAGGGAGGTTGGAGCGGGCGAAGGGAATCGAACCCTCGTATGCAGCTTGGGAAGCTGCCGTTCTACCATTGAACTACGCCCGCGCCGGGCGCCGCGCTGACGCGGCGACGGACTCTGATCTAGCCGAGACCGGGCGCGCCGCCAAGGGGCGATCATCGACGGGTGCCGCGCGCGACGCCGCAGCCCCCTCGCCGCAGGGCGCGGTCGACTCGTTAATGTTGTTAATAATTTGTTTACTTTCCAGATGCGTCCCCGCTTTTCGCTGGTATGGTTGTGACATGGCTGGGGCTGCCTATACGATCTTCGACACTATGATGGGCCGCTGCGCGATCGCATGGGATCGCGGCGGCGTGCTTGCCGTGCAGCTGGCCGAAAGCCGCGAGATCGATACCCGCCGCCAGCTGCTGCGGCTCTGCCCGGATGCCCGCGAGAGCCGTGCCGAGGCTTGGATCGAACCGGTGATCGACGGCATTGCGGCGGCGCTGCGCGGCGAGCCGTGGGATTTCTCCGACGTTGCGCTCGATCTCGGCGGGATTCCGACGTTCGATTGCCGCGTCTATGCGGCGGTCCGCGCAATCCCGCGCGGCGAGACGTTGACCTTTGCGGAGATCGCCAAGCAGCTCCGCGCCTCCGGCGCCGTGCATGCGGTCGGCCAGGCGATCCGGCGCAACCCGTTCGCCCTGATCGTGCCGTGCCACCGCGCGCTCGCAGCCGCAGGGGACACCAGCGGCATCTGCGCCAATGGCGGCGCCATCACCCGGCGGCGCCTGCTGTCGCTCGAAGGCGCGCTCGCCACCAGCGGCCCAAGCCTGTTCGACGTGCTGCTGCCGTTTGCCCCGCGGCAGGCTGACCGCTAGCGGACGATCGGCACGGCCGGCGGCTTTGGCCCCCAGCGCGTCACCAGCACGCTGAGCGCCGACGTCAGCCCGAGCAGCACCATCGATCCGGCGGCGAGCAGATAGAAGCTGCCGGTGCTGCCGTGGTGTTTGATCAGCAGCCAGCCGCCAATCACGACGAACAGCAGCCGCCCGGTCTGCGCCAGCACTGGTCCGAGCACCCTGGCGGCGCCCTGCGCGGAAAAATACATCGAGATCGCCAGCCCGATGAAGGCGTACATCGGCGCGGCCGCACGCAGATACTGCTCGCCGGCGAGCCGCACCGCTGTGTCGTCGGTGAACAGGTCGATCCAAAGGTGCGGGAAGATCGCGATCCCGGTGCCGACCACGCCGACGAACAGGAACGACACCAGCCCCGCCGTCCAGGCGATCTGCCGCGCCCGCTTCACCCGGCCGGCGCCGATCGCCATGCCGATCATCGGCACCGAGGCGATGCCGACCGCGAACGCGATCGAGGTCAGCATGAATTCGAGCCGGCCGCCGATGCCGTAGCCGGCCAGCACCGCCGTGCCGAAATGCGCCAGCATGTGGGTGAAGATCGTGATCGTCAGCACCGACTGCAGCGGCGAGAAGCACGACACCGCGCCGACCTTCAGGATGTCGACGAACATGCCGCGCTCGATCCGCAGGCCGGCGAGCCGCGGCTTCACCCCGGCGCGGCCGGAGAAGATCACCCAGGCCATCACTGCAGCGCCGATCGAGAACGCCGTCAGCGTGCCGGCAGCGACGCCCGGCATGCCGAACCGCGGGATCGGCCCGAAACCGAGGCCGAGCGCGCCGCCGAGCACGATCTGCAGCATCGCCGAACTCAGGATCATCAGCGACGGCAGCTTCATGTTGCCGGTGCCGCGCAGGATCGCCGCAAAGGTGTTCATCAGCCACGGCACCACCGCGCCGGCGAAGAAGATGTGCACGTAGCCGGCGGCCTGGCTCAGCACCGCGCCGCGGCCGCCGAGCAGCGCCAGCGCCCGCTCGCCGAACGTCAGCATCCCGACCGTGAACACCAGGCCGAAGCACAGCCCGATCAGCAGCGCGTGCATCGCCAGTGCCGCGGCGCGGTCGTCATCGCCGGAGCCGAGCGCCCGCGCGATCGCCGACGCGACGCCGCCGCCCATCGCGCCGCCGGACATCGTCATGGTCAGGATCACGAACGGAAACACCAGCGCCATCGCGGCAAGTGCCTCGGTGCCGAGCCGGCCGATATAGGAGGTCTCGGCGATCGCCACGCAGGTGCCGGCGGTCAACGCCACGACGTTTGGCCACGACAGCCGCAGCAGCGTGCGCAGGATGCCGTCGTCGAGCAGCGGATTTCTGGGGGGCGGAGGCGACGGCGCAGGCGGAGCCGGCGCGGCTTGCGCGACCGGTGGCAGCTCCGCCACGGCAATATCGGACATGCGTTTCCCCCGAGCCCGATCTTCGGCCGGGCGTCAGCCTTCCTATCACCGTTCCGGGCCGGCGCGATGGTCGCACCGCGCATGGCCACCCGCAGATAGGTCGGAACGGCTCAGCGCACCGTCCAAACCAGCGAGGCGGTGCGGTGATCGCCGGCCAGGCTGACAGCGATGCCCCGGCCGCACGCTGCGGCCAGCCCCTCGGCCAGACCTTCGAGCACCCGGACGCAGGCCGGATCGGCGTCGGCAACGCCGTCCATCAGTTTCCAGCCGCGCTGCCGCACTTCGAAGCCGCCGTCGACCTCGCGCAGCTCGACCTCATCACCCTGCGCATCGAGCAGCGCGCGCAGCATCGCGGCGAAGCCAGCGGCATCGCGGCCGGTGACGCCGAGCGCCGGTGCCAGCTCGTCGTAACTCTGCATCCCGATCAGCTTGCCGGTCAGATGCAGCAGATAGCCGCCATCGAGCGGGCCGAACAGCTGCACCAGGGTTGGGGCCGCGGTGCGGACATATTCCATCGCGTAGTTGCGATAGGCCTTCTCCAGCCGCGACTTCGGCCAGCTTTCGGCCGGAAGCGCCGGCGCCGCGGCCGGATCGAACAGCGGCGCTTCGAGATGGCGGGCGAATTGCAGTCGCTGATCCGGCTTGAGGGCGTGGTCGGCCTCGTAGTAATAGCCTTCCAATCCATCCTGGCCGTCGACGCTCTGTTTGGTGCAGACGAAGCCGAGCTTGAGATTGCCGAGCGCGACGCCATTGTTGGCGTGCCAGCCGCGCAGCATCGCCTTCGATACCTCCGAAGGCACGCCGCAGATCGCGGTGCCGCGCCAGATCCAGCGCGGCGGCGGATAGCGGATCCACGCCTTGCGATCGGTTTCGTACATGTATTCGACATGCACGCCGCCGATCCAGTTCGACAGATAGTGATACTGCGCCGCCGCGACCGCCGGCGGCAGATCGCTGAGCCCAAGCTTGGCGAGGCCGGAGACGAACCGTTCCTGCTGCTGACGGCGAAACACCCGGAATACGAATTCGGCGGCATCCGCCGTGCCGCGGCGGCTGACCAGAGACAGGACCAAGCCGGTGAACACCGCATGATACAGATCGGCGACGCCGCGCCATGCGCGCGACCGCACCGCCTGCGCGGTCTCGGACGCTTCTCCCATCGGCTCTCTTCCCGTTGTCGTTCTTGTTCGTGGTTTCTGCCGCAGCCGCCCTGCGACCAGCCGTCTCACTGATTTTCACGGGTGGGACTTGAACACAACCCCGCTTCCGACATTGCCATTGTTCAGTTCCTCCCGTGGAGATTTGTCGATGCGCCGATCGCTTCCAACCAGCCGGCTCGCCCTGTGCCTCGCCCTGGTGCTGCCGCTCGCGGCCTGCGGCGATCAGTCCAATCTGGCGCAGGGCGAGGATTTCGGCCCCTCGCCGACGCTGCCGAAGCCGGCGAACACGCTGTTGCCGACGGTCAATATCGCCAAGGCGGTGGGCTGGTCGGAGGGCGCCACGCCGAAACCGGCCGAGGGACTTGCGGTGACGGCGTTCGCGAGGGGGCTCGATCACCCGCGCACGATCCACGTGCTGCCGAACGGCGACGTGCTGGTGGCAGAAACCAACGCGCCGGAACGCCCCGAAGAGGGCAAGGGCCTCAAGCGCCGGGTCGCCGAGTACGTCATGGGGCAGGCCGGCGCCCGGACGCCAAGCGCCAACCGCATCACCCTGCTGCGCGATGCCGACGGCGACGGCGTCGCCGAGATCCGCGAGACGTTCCTCCAGGGCCTCAATTCGCCGTTCGGCATGGCGCTGGTCGGTAACGACTTCTACGTCGCCAACACCGATGCGATCGTGCGTTTCCCCTACAATCCGGGCGACACCCGGATCACCGCAGCGGGCGAAAAGCTGGCCGATCTGCCGGCCGGCCCGCTCAATCATCACTGGACCAAGGATCTCGTCGCCAGCCCGGACGGCAGCAAGCTGTACGCGACCTCCGGCTCCAACAGCAACGCCGCCGAACACGGCATGGCGGTCGAGGAAAACCGCGCCGCCGTGATCGAGGTCGACCGGGAGAGCGGCGCGACGCGGCTGTTCGCGTCCGGCCTGCGCAACCCTAACGGTCCGGCCTTTCATCCCGAGACCGGCGAATTGTGGGTGGTCGTCAACGAGCGCGACGAGATCGGCAGCGACCTCGTGCCCGATTACATGACTTCGGTGAAGGACGGCGGATTCTACGGCTGGCCGTACAGCTACTTCGGCCAGCACGTCGATGACCGCGTCAAGCCGCCGCGGCCGGATCTGGTCGAGAAAGCGATCGTGCCGGACTACGCGCTGGGCAACCACACGGCCTCGCTCGGGCTCGCCTTCAACACCAGCGATCTGTTTCCCGACGCGATGAAGGGCGGTGCCTTCGTCGGCCAACACGGCTCGTGGAATCGCAAGCCGCACTCCGGCTACAAGGTGATCTTCATCCCGTTCGAAGGCGGCAAACCGTCCGGGCCACCGCGCGACGTTCTGGCCGGCTTCCTCAACGCCGACGAACAGGCGCAGGGCCGCCCGGTCGGTGTCGCGCTGGACCAGCGCGGCGCGCTGCTGGTCGCCGACGACGTCGGCAACGCGATCTGGCGGGTGACCCCGGCGGGTACTGAGGCAGCGTCCAATTGAACGGCCGCAAACCGACTGGAGCGGGCTCGATCGCGGTCATTCGGAGAGACTGGAGTCCTGCGCGACCAATCGTAGACGCTCCCGAAATCGCGGCCGTCAGAGTCACGACGATTGCGTTGTGGCGACGGCCAGCCCCGGCCAGACGAGAAACTGCTCGGCACTGACCTTCGTGACCGGCAATGTCTTCATGCTAGAACGATAGCATCCGGCTCGAACACAGCCAAGGCGATGAAGGAGCGGGATAGTCCGCCTCACGCCTTGAAGTGCTTGCTCAGCTTCAGGCCCTGGGCCTGGTAGTTGGAGCCGATGCGCTGGCCGTACATCGCGTCGGGGCGCGACAGCATCTTTTCGTAGATCAGGCGGCCGACGATTTGGCCATGCTCGAGAATGAACGGCACTTCGCGCGAGCGAACTTCCAGCACCGCACGGGCACCCGATCCGCCGGCGCCTTCGTAACCGAAGCCGGGATCGAAGAAGCCGGCATAGTGCACGCGGAATTCGCCGACCAAGGGATCGAACGGCACCATCTCGGCGGCGTAGTCCGGCGGCACCTGCACGGCTTCCTTCGAAGCCAGGATGTAGAATTCGCCGGGATCGAGGATCAGCGTGCCGTCGGGGCGGGCCGCGATCGGCTCCCAGAACTCGCCGACCGCATAGCCGCCGCGGCGATCGATATCGACGACGCCGGTGTGGCGCTTGGCGCGGTAGCCGACAAAACCGTCGGAGTTCTCGCCCGAGAGATCGACGCTGAGCGCGACGCCGCCGGTGAGGTCCGCGTCGTCGGCATCGACCAGCCGCTCGGCGTCGTGCAACGCGTCGAGCTCGTCCTGCTCCAGCGTGGCCTGGCCGACGCGGAAGCGCACCTGCGACAGCCGCGAGCCTTCGCGGAGCAGCACCGGGAAGGTCTTCGGGCTGATCTCGGCATAGAGCGGGCCGTGATAGCCGGCGCCGATCATGTCGAAGCGGCGGGTGCCGTCGGCGATCACCCGGGTGAATACGTCGAGCCGGCCGGTCGAGCTTTTCGGATTGGCGGCGGCCACGATGTGGCGCGGCATCGCCAGGCTTTCGAGCAGCGGCACGATATAGACGCAGTTGGTCTCCAGCACAGCGCCGTCCGACAGGTCGATCTCGTGCAGCTTCAGCTCGTCGATCCGCTCCGCCACGGTGCAGTCCGGCCCCGGCAGGAAGCTGGCGCGCACCCGGTAGGCGATCGGCCCGAGTCGCAGGTCGAGGCTGGCCGGCTGGATCTGGCTCTCGACGAACGGATAGTCCGGCAGGATCAGGCCCGACTCCGTCATCGCCGCGATCATGCGGTCGGGCAGAATTCCGTTGGCGTCGGGCGGCAGGGTGAACGGCACGATGTCGGTCCTTCGGAGCGCAAGCCATGCCCTCCGGGAAACTCAGATACGAGCTTCAACCGCTAGCCGAAGCCCGGCTTGACGGGAAGAGTACGGAGGATTAAGAGCCCGACTTATCCCGTGGTGATTTGAGCCGGCCGGCTTGCAGCCACGTTAAACAAGTCGCTAAACAGGCCGGGGACGTTGTGGTCCCGGCCCGAGGGTTGAGCCCCAGGCCGGTTTTTTTGTGCCCGCATCGTCCGATGTGGGCACGCTGGAGACCACATGTCCGAGTCCAAACCGACCATTCCCGTTCCCGCCACGGCCCATTTCCGCCGCGAGACCCGCCTGGTGCATTCCGGCAGCTTGCGCTCGCAATTCGGTGAGACGTCCGAGGCGCTGTTCCTGACCCAGGGCTTCGTCTACGAGAGCGCCGAGCAGTGCGAAGCGCGCTTCACCGGCGACGACGCCGGCTTCCAATATTCGCGGTTCTCGAACCCGACCGTGTTCAGCTTCGAGCAGCGGATGGCGGAGTTCGAGGGCGCCGAAGCGGCGCGCTCGGCCTCCACCGGCATGGCGGCGGTGACCGCCGCGATGCTGGCGCCGCTGCGCGCGGG
The DNA here is from genome assembly GCF_039642825.1 of Rhodopseudomonas sp. P1. Taxonomy (NCBI): domain Bacteria; kingdom Pseudomonadati; phylum Pseudomonadota; class Alphaproteobacteria; order Hyphomicrobiales; family Nitrobacteraceae; genus Rhodopseudomonas; species Rhodopseudomonas sp. P1. The sequence goes on from NZ_CP088006.1 coordinate 5,239,795, forward strand.
CGATCACGTCGTCGCCTCCAAGGCGATGTTCGGCTCGTGCCGCTACGTCGTCGAAGACTTGCTACCGCGCTACGGCATCGAGTCGACGCTGGTCGACGGCCTCGATCTCGACCAGTGGCAGCGCGCGGTCCGGCCGAACACCAAGACGTTCTTCCTCGAGAGCCCGACCAACCCGACCCTCGACGTGCTGGACATCGGCGCGATCGCCGAGATTGCGCATGCCGCCGGGGCACGGCTCGTGGTCGACAACGTGTTCGCGACGCCGATCTGGCAGAGCCCGCTGCAGCTCGGTGCCGACGTCGTGGTGTACTCCGCCACCAAGCACATCGACGGCCAGGGCCGCTGTCTCGGCGGCGTGGTGCTGTCGTCGCAGGCGTTCATCGAAGAACACATCCAGATGTATCTGCGCCAGACCGGCCCGTCGCTGTCGCCGTTCAACGCCTGGGTGCTGCTGAAGGGCCTGGAAACGCTGGCAGTCCGGGTCGAGAAGCAGACCTCCAATGCGGCCGCGATCGCCGATGCGCTGGCTGGCCATCCGAAGGTGCCGCGCCTAGTGTATCCGGGCCGCGCCGATCACCCGCAGGCCGCCACGGTGAAAAAGCAGATGGGCGCCGGCTCGACGCTGGTCGGCTTCGAAGTGAAGGGCGGCAAGGCCGAGGCGTTCCGCTTCCTCAATGCGCTGCAGCTGGTGAAGATCAGCAACAATCTCGGCGACGCCAAGAGCCTCGTCACCCATCCGGCGACGACGACGCATCAGCGGCTGAAGCCGGAAGCGCGCGCCGAACTCGGCATCAGCGAAGGCTTCATCCGGCTGTCGGCCGGCCTCGAACACAAAGACGATCTGATCGAGGATCTGCTCGCCGCGCTCGACAAGGTGTGAGCGAGCCGCCGTCGGCAGCAACGTAAAGTATCGGGCGACGCAAAGCGTCGTCCGGGACTGTTTCGGTAACGTCGTGACCGGCGGTTACGTGACGTCGATCAGGTGATTGCGCGCGCGATGACCGCAGTCATCGCGTCGTTCGTTACATCGGCCGGAATGCCGTGACGTCGCTCGGACCGGCGGTGCCGAGGCGGACCTGGTCGACCGAGCGGATGATGCCGTCGCCGAGCAGCTGCGCGAAGCAGGCGTAGCCCCAATCGTTCATGTGCAACCCGTCGGCGATGACGAACTTGTCGAACGGGATGGCCTGCTGCTCGTGCCATTCCTTCATCACTTCGAACCGCGGGAAAATGCCGACACGGCGCAGCTCGGCGAGCCGGCCGAGCGCCTTGATCATCTTGCCGGCGTTCTCGCCGCGTTCGTTGACGCGCGGCACGTATTGCGGATCGACCAGCACGATATCGGCACCGGCGGACTGGATCGCCTTGATGCCGTCGTCGACCAGCTTGCCGGTGTCGGCCGGATCGAGGTTGCGCAGGATCGCGTTGGTGCCGACCTGCCAGATCACCAGATCGGGCTTCGCATCCAGCACCGTCGACTTCAGCCGCCGCATCATTTCGGGCGCGTCTTCGCCGCCCTTGCCGCTGTTGACCACGGTGATGTCGGAGGCCGGATAATGGCGGCGGAGCTGGGCCGCCAGCCGGTTCGGATAATTGAAGGCCGGCGACGTCGACCCGTAGCCCTGGGTGGAGGACGAGCCGAATGCCACGATCACCACCGGGCGGTGATCGGCCAGCTTGCGCGCCACCCGCGGCAAAGCTCCGATCGACTTGGCGCCGCCCTTCGGCGGCAGGCAGGGCACTCGGCCGAGGATGTCACCGGCCTGCTTGGCGACATCTTTGATCTTGTCGAGCGCGGCGCCCGCGACGGTTTTCTTGCGCTCGAGCGTAGAAACATCGACCTCGCCCTCGCCGGGCGCCACGACCGGCGCCGCCTCGGCAGCTGGCGGGGCTGGCTCCGATGGGGTCTGCGCGAAGCTTTGCGGAGGAGCGATCAGGAGGGACGCCGTCGCCAAAAACGCCGCGACGGCGGTCGATCTCAAAGGGCCGGAAACTCTCATTAACGCTGGGTCCTTGCCTCCGCCGGATCGGTCTGCGCAGCCTCGATGACGAATGCCATCAGCGCGCGCGCCAGGCAGTTGTGCACGCGCAGCGCCAGATCAATCCCCGGCGCCGGGCTGAACAGATCGAATTCGCCCGTCTCGTTCCAGTGGCGCATCAGAGAGAAGCGGTCGAACAGCGGGACGTCGTGTTCCTGCGCCACCACCCGCATCGCGTCGAGATACGGCGCCGGATTGATCATGGTCTCGGTGCGGGGACTATACTGCAAATTCATCAAGATGATGTCAGAGCCGGCCTGCTTCACCGCATCGATGCCCTGCCCCAACGCGGTGCGGAAATCGTCCGGGTCGATCGAGCGGATCGCGTCGAACGTGCCGGTCTGCCAGATCACCAGCACAGGCTTGCGTTCGGCGACCAGCGCCGCCAGCCCGGTGGCAATGTCGGCCGCGGTGCGCTTCGGCCGCATCTCGACCATCACGTTGATCGTCACGCCCGGGAAACGGTCGCGCAGCAGGGTCTGCAACCGGCCGGGATACGAGCTGTTTTCGGCCGACAGGATGGTGGAAGAACGGCTGCCGACCACCAGGATGTCGAGCTTGTGGGTGGTCTTCAGCGCCGCGGCGACGCCCTTCAGCTTGGCTTCGCTGGCCAGCAGATAGGCTGGCGGAACACAGGTGGGAGCATCCTCGGCGACGGCTGCGCGGGGCGACAAGCCGACCGCCGTGAGCAGCGCCACGGCCACCATCCACTTCAAGCCGGCCATCGCCACGGCCTTCATGCTGCATCGCCTCCTGCGAGGTCGGCGTCCGGTGGTGGTCGCGCCCCGGCCTTGCTCGCCACATTCTTGTACCACGAGAACAGCCACGCAGCGGCAGACATGATGCAAATCCCTGTCACACTGACGAAGAAATGCAGCACCGCGCCGCCGGAGACCTCCGCCAGGATGAAATAGCCGGCGAAAGCGAGAAAGATGCCAATGCAGAAGATCTCGAGCGAGTGCTGGCCGCACAGGATCAAGGGCCGCAACCAGGGCGAGTTCAAGGCCGGCCAGTCGCGCGGAATGAACCGCACCGTCAGGGCCGCCAGCGCCAGGAAGTGCGCGAACCGCAGCACGTCGAGGTTCGGCTTGTCGATCGGGTACATCCACTGCTCGAGCCATTTCGGCAGGGTGTGGAACAATTGCGGCGTGTACCAGGTCAGCGTGACGTAGAACGCCGCCACCAGATAAGCGGCCGCCAGCCACAGCGTGACCTTCGACGCCAGCACCCGCGACAGCCGCTTGGCTCCGCCCATCGCGCACCAGGCGCCGAACACGAACAGCAACTGCCAGGCGTACGGATTGAACACCCAGGCACCGCTCGGATATGCGGTCAGATGCAGGTCGAACTGCCAGGTCGCGGCGTACAGCAGCGTCGCCAGCCCCAGCGTGATGTCGGGCCATCGCCGCATCAGCCACAGGATCGGCGGCAGGAAGAACATCAGCACGATGTACAGCGGCAGCACGTCCATATTGACGGGGCGAAACCGCAGCAGCAGCGCCTGCACAATGGTGACGTCGGGCTGTTTGAGGAAGTCGAGGATGCCCATTTCCTCGGAGTACAGCGGGTTCTGGAAGCTGGTGGCGACGTAGGAGATCTCGGCCAGGAAGATCGTGAACAGGAACACGTGCGCGACGTAGATCTGCCAGACCCGCTTCAGGATGCGCGCCGCCGCGACCACGAAGCCGAGCTCGGTCATCGCCTTGCCGTACACGAAGGCCGCCGTGTAGCCGGAGATGAAGATGAAGATCTCGGTGGCGTCGGAAAAACCGTAATTCCGCAGCGTGAACCAGGTCAGCACGTTGGCCGGCAGGTGATCGATGAAGATGAGCCACAGCGCCAGACCGCGAAACAGATCCAGCCGCAATTCCCGCTTCGGCGCCGGCTTGCGTGGCGGCGGGGTCGCCGGCCGCGATGGCGGCGCAGCCGGCTCGGCCGGCGGACCGCCTGCGGGCGGCGCACCGGTGATCGGCTCGGCAACGGTGGTGACGGGAGGAGTCATGCGGCTCCATTGCGGCGCGCAATGCGCCTGTCGTTGCTATAGCAGCCGAGCTGCCGGCGGCGAAGGTCTGACGGCATTCGGCGGACACCCTGACGCAGCCATGAAGGGCGCCGCTCCGGCGCGGCCGCTGGCTAACGCGGAACTATGTTGAAACCGCGGAGGCCCGCGACCACAACCTGAAAGTCGTTCCGAACGACTGGTTTCAACGCTGATTTTCGCTATATTTGGGCCAAGAGCTGGAAATCGAGCATGTACCGCGCCGTCACCCGCCGGATCGAAGTGACCGTTGAGCCCAATTATCTGCCGGAGCGTTCCTCGGCGGAGAACCGGCAGTATTTTTGGTCCTACACCGTGGTGATCACCAATTCGGGCGAAGAAACCGTCAAGCTGCGCACCCGGCATTGGGTGATCACCGACGCCTCTGGCCGAACCCAGGAAGTGCGCGGCGAAGGCGTGGTCGGCGAACAGCCGGTGCTCGCGCCGGGCGAACGGTTCGAATATACCAGCGGCGTCCCCCTCCCGACCGCCTCCGGCTTCATGGCCGGCCGCTATCAGATGGAAACCGAAGCGGGCGAAAAATTCGAGATCGACGTCCCGCCGTTTTCGCTCGATAGCCCGGAAGGGAAAAGGACGCTGAACTGATCGTGCGCTCGTAGCCTGGGTGGAGCGGAGCGAAACCCAGGTGAGACTCCGCACGCCGTGATGATGCGTTTCGCCTTCGGCTCAACGCATCCTACGACCTGCTCACTACTTGCTCGTCGCCTCGGCGTCCGTCGCACCCGCGTCCGCCTCCACCCCCGCCTCTTCAGGCGTAAACTCGTACACCGATGAGCAGAACTCGCAGGTCACCACGACCTTGCCGTCCTTGACCATGTCGGCACGGTCCTGCGGGGCGAAGCGGGCGAGCATGCGGGAGACGGCGTCGCGCGAGCATGAGCATTCCGCCTTGATCGGCAGCGACGAGAACACGCGCACGCCGCGCTCGTGAAACAGCCGATACAGCAGCCGCTCGCCGGACAGATCCGGATCGATCAGTTCGACGTCCTCGACGGTCGCGATCAGCGACTGGCCTTCGACCCAGGCGTCGTCCTCATCGACGGTGTGAACCTGGGTGCCTTCCGGCGCGTCGCCGGGATGCAGATCGGCCTGGCGCGCGCGCTCCGGCGACTTCGGCAGGAATTGCAGCAGCATGCCGCCGGCGCGCCAGTGATGCCGGCCGCCCTCGCCGCCACGCCACTCTTCGCCGACCGCGAGCCGCACCTTGGTGGGGATCTGTTCGGAGCGCAGGAAGTACTCGTGCGCAGCTTCCTCCAGGCCGCCGCCGTTGAGCGCCACGAGGCCCTGATAGCGCCGCATGTCGGGGCCCTGATCGATCGTCATCGCCAGATGGCCGTTGCCGAGCAGTGCGCCGGAGCTGAGGCCGGGCTCGAGCTTGGCCTCGTCGTAGCGCGCATAGGCGCGCAGCCGGTCGGGCGCCTGGAAGTCGACGATCAGGAACGACACCGGGCCGTCGGTCTGGGTTTGCAAGATGAAGCGGCCGTCGAACTTCAGCGACGAGCCGAGCAGCGTCGCCAGCACGATGGCTTCGCCGAGCAGCTTGGCGACCGGCACCGGATAGGCGTGCTTGGCGAGCAGCTCGTCGAGCGCCGGGCCGAGCTTGGTCAGCCGGCCGCGCAGATCGAGCGGGCCGACTTCGAACGGCAGCACGCTGTCGTCGATCGGCACCGCGGAAGGCGCGCGCACGGAGGGCATCTCGGGGGTGGTCGGATCGGGGGCTTGTGAGGTCATGGGCGCTTATCTGGGGGCAGAGGACGAAGTTCGAAAGGGCCGGACTGGAAGGCGAATGGCAGCGATGCCAAGGGGCAGGCTTTAGTCTCCCTCCCCCTTGCGGGGAGGGTGGCCGGCCGTAAGGCGCGGTCGGGTGGGGGAGCCACACGCTCAGTGCTCGGAGCACCCCCACCCCGGCCTCCGCTTCGCTCGGCCGACCCTCCCCGCAAGGGGGAGGGGCACGGCGGGCGCTTCGCTCACATGGGAAGAAGTAACTACGCGACCGCGCCGAGGCACCAGGCCAGAATGCCCTTTTGGGCGTGCAGGCGGTTCTCGGCTTCGTCGAACACCACCGACTGCGGGCCGTCGATCACCTCGTCGGTGACCTCTTCGCCGCGATGCGCCGGCAGGCAGTGCATGAAGATCGCGTCCTTGTGGGCGAGCGACATCAGCTTGGCGTTGACCTGATACGGCTTGAGCAAATTGTGGCGATGCTCGCCGTCCTTGTCGCCCATCGACACCCAGGTGTCGGTGACGACGCAGTCGGCGCCGCGCACGGCTTCCTCCGGATCGGTGCCGATGGTGATCGCCGCGCCGCTCTGCTTGATCCAGTCGCGCAGCGCCTTGCTGGGCGACAGCTGCGGCGGGGTGGCGATGTTGAGCTTGAAGTCGAAGCGCTGCGCGGCGTGAGCGAACGACGCCAGCACGTTGTTGTCGTCGCCGGTCCAGGCGATGGTGCGCCCCTTGATCGGGCCGCGATGCTCCTCGAACGTCATCACGTCGGCCATCACCTGGCACGGATGCGACTTGCGGGTCAGGCCGTTGATCACAGGCACGGTGGCGTTGGCGGCGAGCTCCAGCAGCGCCTCGTGATTGAGGATGCGGATCATGATGATGTCGACGAAGCGCGACAGCACCCGCGCGGTGTCGGCGATGGTTTCGCCGCGGCCGAGCTGCATCTCGGCGCCGGTCAGCATGATCGACTCGCCGCCGAGCTGGCGCATGCCGACGTCGAACGACACCCGCGTCCGGGTCGACGGCTTGTCGAAGATCATCGCCAGCGTCTTGCCGGCCAGCGGCTTGTCGGCATCGGCGTTCGCCTTGCGCTTCGCCTTCATGGCGACCGCAGCGGCCAGCATGTTGCGGAGCTCGGAGGTCGGCAGTTCGGTCAGATCGAGGAAGTGCCGCGGCGTGTTGCTGGAGCTGCTCATCACACCGCCTCCTTCTGCGCCGCCTGCCCGGCAAGCGTGACGCAGGCGCGCTCCAGTCGCCCGATCGCTTCGTCGAGTTCGGCCTCGCTGACGATCAGCGGCGGCAGCAGACGCACGACGTTGTCGCCGGCGCCGACGGTGAGCAGCTTCTCGGCCCGCAGCGCCGCGATCAGCTCGGGCGACGGCACCACCGCCTTGAGGCCGAGCAGCAAGCCTTCGCCGCGGATTTCGCTGACGACGCGCGGATGCCGATCGACGACGCCGGCGAGCTTCTGTTTCAGCAGCAGTGACATCTTCTTGACGTGGTCGAAGAAGCCCGGCTGCAGCATGATATCGAGCACCGCGTTGGCGGCCGCGACGGCCAGCGGATTGCCGCCGAAGGTCGAACCGTGCGCGCCCGGCGCCATGCCCTTCGCGGCTTCCGCGGTCGACAGGCAGGCGCCAATCGGAAAGCCACCGCCGAGCGCTTTGGCCAGCGACATCAAATCCGGCGCGACGCCGACCCGCTTATAGGCGAACAGTTCGCCAGTGCGGCCCATGCCGGTCTGGACTTCGTCGAAGATCAGCAGCAGGCCGTGCGCGTCGCACAGCTCACGCAGGCCGCGGAAGAACGCCAGCTCCGGCGAGCGCACGCCGCCCTCGCCCTGCAGCGGCTCGATCAGGATCGCGGCGGTGGTCGGACCGATCGCGGCCTTGACCGCATCGAGGTCACCGAGCGGCAACTGATCGAAACCGTCGAGCGGCTTGCCGTAGCCTTCCAGGTACTTTGCCGCGCCGGTAGCGGCGAGCGTGCCGAGCGTGCGGCCGTGGAACGCGCCTTCGAAAGTAATCACCCGGGTGCGCTCGGGCTCGCCCTTGGAGAAGTGGTAGTGCCGCGCCATCTTCAGCGCGCACTCGACCGCTTCAGCACCCGAATTGCAGAAGAACACCTTGTCGGCAAAGCTCTGTTCGCACAGCCGCGCCGCCAGCTTCTCGCCGTCCGGGCTCTTGAACAGGTTGGACATGTGCCACAGTTTGGTCGCCTGCTGCTGCAAGGCTTCGACCAGATGCGGATGGCAATGGCCGAGCGCGTTGACGGCGACGCCGCTGGTGAAGTCGAGGTAGCGCTCGCCATCAGTTCCGTGCAGCCAGACACCTTCGCCGCGCTCGAACGCGACATCCGCTCTGGCGAAAACCGGGAGGAGATGGGACGTTGAAGCGCTCTGAGACATGGCCGATCCGATCGGAAAATAGCGGGCCGCCGGCCGGCCGCGTCACGCGCATGACACGAACGCAGTCTGGGACAACGTACCCCGGAAACGAAACGTGCCGCCTTTCCAGGCGGCACGTGGGATTATTCTAGAAGCGTCGAACTCACTGTCAACACGGAGCTTCGACGAAGTGCTGCCGGAAAGCAGCACTCGCGCTGTTTGTTGTGGCTTCGCGGACTCACTCACAGGAGAAGGTGTGGACGCACCGGGTCGGACTCTTGCGCGCGAGTCACGGCATATTGTAGCCTTTTGACTGTCGGGTACGACATCTCGTGCGCGGTTTGTAATCCATTTCGAGTTCTCGGATGAGGCGTAACGCCGGGGCGGCAAGGGTCGTCCGGCGAGCGCTAAGGGATTCTGACAGCTGAGATTTTGACGACCTCACAGCCGCGGTTCCGCGCCGCCCTTCGGCGCCCGCGGCAGGAAGGGATAGAACTATGACGGCATTGACCTGGACCGACGAGCGCGTCGAGCAGTTGAAGAAATTGTGGGAGGGCGGGCTGTCGGCGAGTCAAATTGCCGCCGAGCTTGGCAACGTTACCCGCAATGCCGTGATCGGCAAGGTCCACCGCCTCGGCCTGTCGGGCCGGGCCAAGAGCCCCACGTCGGCAGCGCCGCGGCCGCGCAAGGCGCGCCCGGTGCAGCAGATGATGAGGGTGACCCGCCCGGTGGCGCGCGGCAACACCGCGCTGGCGCACGCTTTCGAAGTGGAAGCCGAGCCCGATCCGATCGCCTTCGACAACGTGGTTCCGATGAACCAGCGGCTGTCGCTGCTGGAACTCAACGAAGCCACCTGCCACTGGCCGGTCGGCGACCCGTCGAGCCCGGAATTCTTCTTCTGCGGCGGCAAGTCGCTGCCGGGCCTGCCCTACTGCGCGCATCACTCGCGCATCGCCTATCAGCCGGTCGGCGATCGCCGCCGCGCAGCTCCCAAGACCACGCGCTAGACTGACGCCGCCTGCCCGAGGCCGCGGCAAACCGCGCGTGCAGCGCAGGGCTGCGCCATCCCTCCAAACTGTCATCGCCCGCAAAAGCGGGCGACCCAGTATTCCAGAGCGTCGGTTACTTCCCCCCACTCACTGCAATACTGGATCCTCCGCCTTCGCGGAGAATGACGCTGCTATGTTGGGCTGAGGCCGCAGCTGAACGATTGCAAAAGCGATAGAGTCGACAAACGCCGCCATCGCGTCGTTCCCACGTGTCGCTAAATCACGCTCGCGGTCATCGTGATTTGAAACGAGTGTCTTGGTGGGCACGCTTCGCTTTGCCCACCCGACGTCGCAAACCTGCTAACAACTACGACGGGCTGCCTTCGACCTTGGCGAAGCGGTCGTCGAGCGCGTAGCCGGCGCCGCGGACGGTGCGGATCGGGTCCTGCTCGCGACCGATATTGAGCAGCTTGCGCAGGCGGCCGATGTGCACGTCGACGGTGCGCTCATCGATATAGATGTCGCGCCCCCAGACGCCGTCGAGCAGCTGCTCGCGGCTGAACACCCGGCCCGGGTGCTCCAGGAAGAATTCGAGCAGGCGATACTCGGTCGGGCCGAGATCGATCGGCCGGCCGGACCGCGCCACCCGGCGCTTGTCGCGATCGAGTTCGAGATCACCATACGCCAGCACGGTGGCGAGCCGCTCCGGCGCAGCACGGCGCAGCAGGCCCTTCACCCGCGCCAGCAGCTCCGGCACCGAGAACGGCTTGACGATGTAATCGTCCGCCCCGGTGGCGAGCCCGCGGACGCGCTCGCTTTCCTCGCCGCGCGCGGTGAGCATGATGATCGGCAGTTGCTTGGTGTCGTTGCGCGCCCGCAGGCGGCGGCACAGTTCGATGCCGGACAGGCCCGGCAGCATCCAGTCCAGGACCACGAGATCCGGAATCCGCTCCTTCATCCGGGTGTCGGCGTCGTCGCCGCGTGCGACGGTCTCGACCTCGTAACCTTCTGATTCCAGATTGTATCGCAGCAGCGTCGTCAGCGCTTCCTCGTCTTCAACTACCAGAATGCGCGCAGCCATCGTCGTCCTCGTCTCAGTGTCGTCTCGATCCGTCCCATGGCGCCGGCCCGGCGGGCCGGCCGCCAGAGCAGCGTCAGTTGCCAGGCGTCGCGTTGGCGAAGGTGGTCATGTCGCCCTTCGGACGCTTGTCCATGATCTGCTGGCCTTCGATCATGTAGAACACCGTCTCGGCGATGTTGGTCGCATGATCGCCGATCCGCTCGATGTTCTTGGCGCAGAACATCAGGTGAATGCAGAACGAGATGTTGCGCGGATCTTCCATCATGTAGGTGAGCAGCTCGCGGAACAGCGAGGTGCAGATCGCGTCGACTTCCTCGTCGCCGTTCCACACCACCATCGCGGCCGGCAGATCGTGCGCCGTATAGGCATCGAGCACCGCCTTGACCTGCGATTGCACGAGGTCGGTCATGTGCTCGAGGCCACGGATCAGCTTCAGCGGATGGAAGTCGCTGTCGATCGCATTGACGCGCTTGGCGATGTTCTTCGACAGATCGCCGATCCGCTCGAGGTCGGTGGCGACGCGCATCGCGCCGACGATTTCGCGCAGGTCGATCGCCATCGGCTGGCGCCGCGCGATGGTCAGCACCGCGCGCTCTTCGATACTCCGCTGCATCTGGTCGATCTCGGCATCGGCCGCGACCACGCGGGAGGCCAGCGCGACGTCGCGCCGGATCAGCGCATCGACCGAGTCGACGATCTGACGCTCGGCCAGGCCGCCCATCTCCGCAACCAGCCGGGTCAGATCCTGCAGGTCGCCGTCGAACGCCTTGGTGGTATGTTCGAATCCCATATCCGTGCTCCTCGCCCGCCGCGTCAGCCGAACCGGCCGGTGATGTAGTCCTGGGTGCGCCGATCGCTCGGCGAGGTGAAGATCTTGTTGGTCGGGCCGAACTCGATCAGCTCGCCGAGATACATGAAGGCGGTCGACTCCGACACGCGCGCCGCCTGCTGCATGTTATGGGTCACGATCGCGATGGTGTATTGTTCCTTCAGCTCGTCGATCAGCTCTTCGATCTTGGCAGTGGAGATCGGGTCGAGCGCCGAGCACGGCTCGTCGAACAGGATCACTTCCGGCCGCACCGCGATGGTGCGGGCAATGCACAGCCGCTGCTGCTGACCGCCCGACAGGCTGAGGCCGGAGGCATTGAGCTTGTCTTTGACTTCGTTCCACAGCGCCGCGCCGCGCAGCGCCTTCTCGACACGTCCGTCCATCTCCGACTTCGAGATCTTCTCGTACAGCCGGACGCCGAACGCGATGTTCTCATAGATCGTCATCGGGAACGGGGTCGGCTTCTGGAACACCATGCCGACCCGCGCGCGCAGCAGGTTGAGGTCGAGCTTGGGGTCGAGGATGTTGGTGTTGTCGAGCAGCACCTGCCCCTCGGCGCGCTGCCCCGGATACAGATCATACATCCGGTTGAAGATGCGCAGCAGGGTCGACTTGCCGCAGCCCGACGGACCGATGAACGCGGTGACGCGGTTGGTGGCGAGCGCCAGATTGATGTGCTTCAGCGCGTGGTTCTGACCGTAGTAGAAGTTGAGGTCGCGTACGGTCACCTTGGCCGGGCCGTCCGGCTGGGCGCCGATCGGCGGCATCGCGGACGGAACGCTGGTGGCGATCGAGATCTCGGTCATTTCGTGGTCCTCTCGGCGCCGATGATGCGCGCGCCAATGTTCAGGGCAAGCACGGTCAGGGTGATCAGCAGCGCGCCGGTCCAGGCGAGCTGCTTCCAGTAAGCGTAGGGGCTCTGGACGAAGTTGTTGATGGTCACCGGCAGGTTGGCCATCGTCTTGGTCAGATCCAGGCTGAAGAACTGGTTGCTGAGCGCGGTGAACAGCAGCGGCGCGGTCTCGCCGGCGACACGGGCGGTCGCCAGCAGGATGCCGGTGATCAGACCGGCGCGGGCGGCGCGATAGGCGATCCGGCGGATCACCAGCGAGCGCGGCAGGCCGAGCGCCGAGGCGGCTTCGCGCAGCGAGCTCGGCACCAGCAGCAGCATGTCTTCGGTGGTGCGCACCACCACCGGGATCACGATCACCGCCAGCGCCAGCGCGCCGGCGAGCGCCGAGAACCGACCCATGGTCACCACCACCGCGCCGTAGATGAACAGGCCGATGATGATCGAGGGGGCGCTGAGCAGGATGTCGTTGATGAAGCGGATCACCGAGGTCAGCTTGTCGTACTTGCCGTATTCGGCCAGATACGTGCCGGCGAACAGCCCGAGCGGCGCGCCGATTCCGACGCCCAGAATGGTCATCAGCACCGAGCCGACGATCGCGTTCAGAAGACCGCCCTCGCTCGAGCCGGGCGGCGGCGTGTTCTGGGTGAACACTTCGAGATTGAGGCCGGCAAGGCCGTTCCAGAACAGCGTGAACAGGATCAGCGCCAGCCAGGTGACGCCGAACAGCGCCGCCCCCGAGCACAGCACCTTGATCACCAGGTCGTTGCGGTGACGCCGCTTGTAGATCGGGTTGTCGAGATGGATCGGCGACATCTTACTTGCCCGCCTTCAGTTCGAGCCGCAGCAACAGCAGCCGGGCGGCCGCCAGCACCAGGAAGGTCAGAATGAACAGCAGCAGGCCGAGCAGGATCAGGCCTGACTGATGCAGGCCATCGCTCTCGGCGAATTCTGAGGCGATCGCCGCCGAGATCGTGGTGCCGGGCGCGAAGATCGAGCCGGAGATCCGGAACGAGTTGCCGATGATGAAGGTCACCGCCATGGTTTCGCCGAGCGCACGGCCGAGCGCCAGCATCACGCCGCCGATCACGCCGACCCGGGTGTACGGGATCACGACGCTGCGGACGACTTCCCAGGTGGTGCAGCCGACGCCGTAGGCGGCTTCCTTCAGCACCGGCGGCACGGTCTTGAACACGTCGACCGAGATCGCGGTGATGAACGGCAGTACCATGATGGCGAGGATCAGCGAGGCGTTGAACAGGCTGAGATAGGACGGCGGACCGGCGAAGATATCGCCCAGCACCGGCACGCCTTCGAACAGCGCGATCATCGCCGGCTGGAAGTGATAGGCCAGGAACGGGCCGAGCACGAAGAAGCCCCACATGCCATAGATGATCGACGGAATGCCGGCGAGCAGTTCGATGGCGAGGCCGATCGGGCGGCGCAGCCACATCGGGCAAAGCTCGGTGAGGAAGATCGCGATGCCGAGGCCGACCGGGATCGCGATCATCATCGCGATCAGCGACGTCACCAGCGTGCCGTAGATCGGGCCGAGCGCGCCGAGGACCGGCGGATCGTTGGCCGGCGCCCAGCGCGAGGTGGTGAGGAACGAGAGACCGAATTCGCGGATCGCCGGCAAAGCACCGACGATCAGCGAGATGATGATGCCGCCGAGGATCAGCAGCACCGAAATCGCGCAAGCGCGCGTCGTCCAATAGAAGGTCTTGTCGCCGAGCTTGAAGGCGCTGAGCGCCTTGGCCCGATCGTAAGGTCCGGCAGCCGTCTGCAACCCGGTCGTCTCAACCGCCATGTCCGCCACGCTAACTCTCCTCATGCCTACTGCAGGGCCGAAACCGCGCCTCGCGGCTGGAGATCTGAATTGAAAACCGGATGCGCGATCGAGGGTCGCGCCAGCACCGACTGCGGTGCAAAGCCGGAGCCCGAGTGTCCGAAGCCTCGGGGTCCGCCGTTCGCGTGAACGTCTTGCTGCGACCCGGTTGGATCCGGATCGCAGCCAGACGCCAGACTATCAGCTCTTGATGTCCGAGGCCCAGGTCTTCTCGATCAGCTTGACGACCGGTTCCGGCATCGGGATGTAGTCGAGCTCTTCGGCAGCCTTGGCGCCCTTCTCGAACGCCCACTTGAAGAACTTGACGGCTTCGGCGGACGCCGCCTTATCGACCGGCTCCTTGTGCATCAGGATGAAGGTCGCGGCGGTGATCGGCCACGAGGCTTCGCCCGGCTGGTTGGTCAGGATCAGGTAGTAGCCCGCAGCCTTGGCCCAGTCGGCGTTCGACGCCGCAGCCTGGAAGGCCGCGATGGTCGGCTGCACGGTCTTGCCGGCGCTGTTCACCAGGCCGGTGTAGGTCAGCTTGTTCTGCTTGGCGTAGGCGTATTCGACGTAACCGATCGAATTCTTGGTCTGACCGACGTTGCCGGCAACGCCTTCGTTGCCCTTGGCGCCGACGCCGACCGGCCACTCGACCGCGGTGCCCGAACCAACCTTGGTCTTCCAGTCAGCGCTGACCTTGGACAGGTAGTCAGTGAAGTTGAAGGTGGTGCCCGAACCGTCGGAGCGGCGAACCACGGTGATCGCGTCGCTCGGCAGGCTGACCTTCGGGTTCAGCTTCTTGATCGCCGGATCGTCCCACTTGGTGATCTTGCCGATGTAGATGTTGGCCAGGGTCTCGCCGTCGAGCACCATCTCGCCCGGCTTCACGCCTTCGAGATTCACGACCGGCACGATGGCGCCCATCACCATCGGCCACTGCACCAGGCCTTCCTTGTCGAGCTGTTCCGGCTTCAGCGGCGCGTCGGTGGCGCCGAAGGTCACGGTCTTGGCAATGATCTGCTTGATGCCGGCGCCCGAACCGATCGACTGATAGTTCAGACCGTTGCCGGTTTCCTTCTTATAGGCATCGGCCCACTTCGAGTAGACGGGGTACGGGAAGGTGGCGCCAGCGCCGGTGATGTCGGCGGCGAAGGCCGAGGTCGACGCCGCAACCAGACCGGCCGCGACGATTGCCTTGATGAAATTCATGGGGAAGGTCTCCATCTGTAAGCGAAGCGCTCAGCGCGCCCGACTGCGCTTACCCCGCCCGTCTACGGGCGGTCGGTTGACCTTTTATGAGGGTTTGATGACAGTCATGTGACTGCACTAAGCGCCTGAAATCGAATGATTATTCGACTCAGACCTGGGGCTTTCCCTGAGGGAAACAGACGGTAAAAGTCGCGCCCTTTTTCAGCACGCTTTCGATCAAAAGACGGCCGCGGTGACGGTTAACAATATGTTTCACCAGCGATAATCCTAACCCGGTACCACCTTGAGAGCGGCTGTCGCCGACGTCCACCCGGTAGAACCGTTCGGTCAGTCGCGGCAGATGCTCGGGCGGGATACCAGGGCCGAAATCGCGCACCAACGCGCGATACTCCGGCACGCCGTCGCCCGACACGGCAGCCACCACCGAGACCACCACCCGGCCGCCCGAAGCGCCATACTTCAGCGCGTTCTCGATCAGGTTTTCGAACACCCGCAGCAGCTCTTCGCGATCGCCCGCAATCGTCGCGGCGTCCTCCGGTAGCTCCAGCTCAATCACCACCTGGCGTTCCTTCGCCAGCGGTTCGAGGCCGTCGGTGACCTGCTTGATCAGCGGCTTCAGGTCGATCATCGCATCGGGACGAACATGCGCACTGAGCTCGACCCGCGACAGCGACAGCAGGTCGTCAATCAGCCGCGCCATCCGGGTCGCCTGAGCGTGCATGATGCCGAGGAAGCGCTCGCGCGCCTTCGGATCGTCGCGGGCCTGCCCCTGCAACGTATCGATGAAGCCAGACAAGGCCGCGAGCGGCGTACGCAGCTCGTGGCTGGCATTGGCGACGAAGTCAGCACGCATCTCCTCGACCCGGCGCAGTGGCGTCAGATCGTGGAATGTCATCAGCATGCATTGATCGGTGCCGCCGAACGCGGTCGGCACCTGCACCGGCGCGATGATCAGTTCGAGCCAGCGTTCGATCGAGCCGTGATCGAGATAGGTGGCGCGGCGCGGCTCCGAGGTCGCAATCGCCTCGCGCAGCGCGGTCACGATCTCGGGGCTGCGCAGCGCGAACTGCGCCAGCTCTCGCACCCGCAGGGCCGGCGCGAGCTGCGCCGCAGCGGCGTTGAGATGAATGACGCGGCCGGCACGATCGAGCAGCACCGCCGGATCGGGCATGCCGCCGACGATGGCGCGCACCACCGGCATTTCCACCGGGCTGACGCCGAGCGCATCGTCGAGCGCGCTGGAGCTGTCATGTAGCCGCCACGGCACCAACGCGGCGGCGACCAAGCAGGCGAACGCCGCGATCGCCGGGCCGATCGCGAGCTGAGCGAACAGCACCAAGGCGGTGAGCGCGAGCGCCCCGGCGATCAGGATGATTGCAGCGTGCCGAAGCCGATCGGACCAATGCGTCAGCAGCGATGTCGAGGATGGCGTCGGCGGAGCGAGCACGAGTTCGCGGACCGGGCGGGCTTGCTCGTCGGGCGCGGGTGCGGTGGTCATGGCTCAACCTGGTGAGGGATCTCCGCGCACCGGTTCCGGCTTCAGCGCTTCGGCCAGCGGACGAACCCGCTTCAGCCGCGCACCGAGCACGATCTCCCGGACCGCAAGCACGACGACCGATATCACGAACGGCACGATGTAGTACAGCAGGCGGAACAGCAGCATGCCGGCGAGCAGCTCTTCCTTGTCCATCTGCCACAGCCCGACTAGCATCGCGGCGTCGAACACGCCAAGCCCACCGGGCGAATGGCTGGCGAAACCGAGCAGCGTCGCCGACACGAAGATCACCGCGACCACGACGAATCCGACATTG
The DNA here is from genome assembly GCF_039642825.1 of Rhodopseudomonas sp. P1. NCBI lineage: Bacteria > Pseudomonadati > Pseudomonadota > Alphaproteobacteria > Hyphomicrobiales > Nitrobacteraceae > Rhodopseudomonas > Rhodopseudomonas sp. P1. The sequence goes on from NZ_CP088006.1 coordinate 5,256,604, forward strand.
GGCTCATCGGGCGTCAGCACGTACATCGCGAGCGCGCAGAAGCCGAGATCGACGATGCCGATCGCGATCTGCAGCAGCGTCAGCTTGCCGCCGGGCAGCGTGACCGTCCAACTGCCGCGCCCAACGCAGCGCGGCTTGAATGAAACCCACGCGACATAGACCATCAAGCCGGCAAGGATCAGCAGCGCCAGCACGCGGTTGACCGCCGGCGGCAACAGATCGACCGCAGACGCCGCCTCGGGATGATAGGCGACGCCGAGGCCGAGCACCGCGGCATTGCCGAGCCAGAACGTCAGGCCGGCAAGGAAACACACCTTGGCGACGTCGATCGCATCGAGCCCCCAGGCCGAGTAGATCCGGTAGCGCACCGCGCCGCCGGTCAGCGCGCTGGCGCCGACATTGTGACCGATCGAATAGCTGGTGAAGGCGGCGAGCGCGTTGACCCGGTAAGGCACGTCGTCGCGGCCGATCGCATGAACGGCGAACAGATCGTAGAACGTCAGGGTGAAATAGCCGGCGGCGACGAACAAGGCAGCGAGCGCGATCGAGGTCGGCTCGGTCTGGCTCATCGCGTCGAGCACGCGGTCATGGTCGATGCCGCGCAGGATGTGGTACAGAACGTAGCAAGCGGCCGCGATGACCGCGATGCTGACCGCAACACCGAGTTTGTGCAGGATTTGCTTCTCGCGCAGAACTTCGATCGTTCTGCGTATTGCGATCCGCATCGAGACCTCGAATCCCCTTCGCCCGCGTTCTACCCCTGGTGTCCCGGCCCTGTCGCCGTGTTTCGGCCGGCCGCACATCGTTGGTAGCGTGTTTTCCAGCCAAGTGGAATTCGGTCAACGCCGCAGGACGGTGCGGGACGCTTCAAATCCGCTTCAGCCGGCCGGCTGCGCTTCGCATTATTGGGACTTCGTTGCAGCGCGGGACCTATCGTCGCAGCGCTCGGTCGATCACGGCCGAAAGCTGTGGTCAGGGCCGCTGCGATTGCCGCGCGACCACCCAGTAGCGGAGCCATGAACCGATGGCACACCCGATCAGATAGGCGGCCAGCATGGCGAGGAAAAGGTCGAGCCAATAGCCGGCCCGGCCGGGAACCAGACGGGCGAGCGACAGCCCAACCAGCACCGCTGCGACGCCGGCGATACCGAGCCCGGCATTGCGCGAGAAGCTCGGGCCGCGATGCACCACCGAGATCCAGCCTACCGCGAAGCCGAGCAGCAGCGAACCGACCAGCCAGCCCCAGAAGAAATCCGCCAAAGCCACCATGCGTCACCTGACCACGAAATCGATCCGGCGATTTTTCGCCTTGCCAGCGTCGGTGTCGTTGCCGGCGACCGGGATCTTGCTGCCGTAGCCGAATGCCTGGAGGCGTTCCGGCGACAGGCCGGCCCGCACCATATAGTCGACCACCTCGCGGGCGCGCTTTTCCGACAACGACTGGTTGAACGCGGGGTCGCCGTCGCTGTCGGTGTGGCCGGCGATTTCGATCTTGGCGTTCGGGCAGCGCATCGCGGTCTCGATCAGCCGGTCGAGCAGCGCGGCGGAATCCTTGTCGATTCTGGCACTGGCGGATTCGAACTGGATGGTGGCCTTGGCCAGCAGCCCGTTGAACAATTGCTGGCACACCGACGCATCGACCGGCGCGGCGGCCGGCTTGACCGACAGATCGGCCTTCACGGTCCAGCCCTGCGGCAGCTCCTTGTTCAGGCCGCCGCGGATCTGATTGGCGGCGACCTCGTAAAGGGCGTCGCCGGACAAATGAACCTCACGGTCTGACAGTACCAGAGTGCCGGTCGACAGCCGCGACAGCGCGCCGAGCGCCGGCGTTGCGGCTTCGAGGAAGCCCTTCGGGGCGCCGACGCTCGCCTTGAGGTTGTCGACCACCTTTTCGCTGAAGAACTTGCGGCCGGTGGCCGCGGCCAGCGCCGCATGCACATTATTGTCCGGCACATAGCCGTCGAGCGTAACCTGCCCGGCGACCGGGTCCTTGTAGGCCCGGAAAACGTAAGGCGGCGCCTCGATATCGTTCTCGCCAACCGTGTAGCCGTCGGGAAGGCTGCGCAGCGCCGCGGCGATCGATTCACGGCCGCCGAGATCCTTGGCCATGCCCTTCAGCGCAACCTGGGTGCCGGTGAGGGTGATCTTGCCCTGCTTCAGCTTGGCGATCTGGTCGATCAGCAGCATCGCGGCGGCGTCGAACCGTTGCGGAGCGCCGCGCGCCAGCGCCATCCGGTCGACCACTTCAGTGCCGTTCACCGCCGCCCGCGCGCCATCGGCCAGCCGGGTGCGGCTCGCCGGCAGCGGCGCGCTGCCGGTCAGGGTCACGCGAACGACATCGCGCTCAATTGACCAGACATAAGGAGAGGCTTCCGGTACCAGCTTGGTCCGGTCGTTCACCAAACGGAGGCCCGGCACTGCCTCGACCGCGGACACCGCGGCGCGGCGCCCTTCTTCGGAGAACGCCTCGGCGGTCAGCGTGATGTCGCGGCCCGCTGCGGTGATCTTCGTTTTGTCGAGGACGGTGTCCTTGAGCGCAGCCGTGGCGCGAGCGCCAAGATCGGCTTCCACGGCCGGCATCGTCGTCCAAGCGGCGATAGCCCAGAGGATAACCAACGGAATGGCGCCGGGCCACCATTTACCGCTGGAGCTGTAGAGTCCGCGCATTCCGCTTCCCGTGGATCAGAAGCAGAGAGAAATCAAACCGTTGGAGGGCTGTCAAACGCAATTCAAGGAAACAGCAACCAAAGTTGCGCTTCCCATAACCGTTTCTTCAACCGTCGGCGCCTAGCATCGTGCAGAAATTGAGCGGCCGCTATTCGATGAAGCACTTTCGCCACAATATTATCCGCGCCGGGCTCGAAGCCCTTTATTACACCGGCGCGCATCGGGTGCTGCGCCCGATCTTTTCCGGAATCGGCACGGTTTTCATGCTGCACAACGTGCGGCCGGCTCGCGACGATTCGTTTCAGCCCAATCGCCACCTCGAGGTCACGCCGGACTTCCTCCGCGCCACGCTGCGCCATCTGCGCGAGCTCGGAATCGATCTGGTGCCGATGGACGAGTTGCACCGGCGGCTGCGTGCGCGCGACTTCAGCCGTCGCTTCGCCTGCATCACGCTGGATGACGGCTATCGCGACAACCGCGATTTCGCCCTGCCGGTGTTCGAAGAGTTCGGCGCACCGTTCACCGTTTTCGTCACCAGCGACTTCGCCGAAGGTACCGGCCGGCTGTGGTGGGTGACGCTGGAACGGCTGATCGCCGCCCAGAGCCGGATCGATGTGTCGATCGACGGCCAGGAGCTGCGTCTCGACACGGCGACGCCCGAAGCCAAGCAGGCGGCATTCGACCGGCTGCACGATCTGTTGCGCAGCCTGCCGAACGGCGGCGATCTCGATGCCGCGATGACGGCGCTGTGTCTGCGTTACGGGATCGACGAAACCGCCGCGGCGCGCGAATTGTGCCTGCCGTGGAACGAACTGCGCAGCTTCGCCGCGCACCCGCTGGTGACGATCGGCGCGCACGGCATCACCCATTGCATGCTGCGCCGCCAGACCGAGCTGGTCGCCGCGCACGAACTCACCGGCAGCCGCGCACGCATCCAGGACGAACTGCAACAGGCCGTCGATCACCTCGCCTATCCGTATGGCGACAGGGCTTCGGCAGGCCCGCGCGAATTCGCGATCGCCCAGGCGGTCGGCTACAAGACTGCGGTGACCACACGCCCCGGCATGATGTTCGCCGAGTGCGCCGATCATCTCACCGCGCTGCCGCGGGTCTCGCTCAACGGTCATTACCAGGACGACCGGCTGTTGCCGGTGCTGACTTCCGGGGCAGCGACCGCCGTGTGGAACGGCTTCCGCCGCGTCGCTGCGGCGTGATTTCTTGACTCACCTCCCTGGCCGCCTCAAACAGGCGGCCAAAGCCCCGAGGGAGATGTCATGTTCAAGGATCTGTTTTCGCTGCAAGGCCGCGTCGCTCTGGTGACCGGCGGCTCGCGCGGCATCGGCAAGATGATCGCGGCCGGCTTTCTCGCCTATGGCGCGACGCGCGTTTACATCACCGCGCGCAAGGCCGCAGCGTGTCAGGCCACCGCCGATGAACTCACCGAAATGTATCCCGGCGAATGCATTGCGCTGCCGATCGACATCTCGACCATGGCGGGCATCGACATGCTGGCCGCCGAGATCAAGCGCCGCGAGAGCTCGCTCGACATCCTGGTCAACAACGCCGGCGCCGCCTGGGCGGCCGACTTCGACGAATTCCCGGAGAGCGGCTGGGACAAGGTGATGGACCTCAATGTCAAGACGCCGTTCTTCCTGACCAAGGCGCTGGCGCCGCTGCTGCGCGCCGCCGCGAGCGCCGAACAGCCCGGCAAGGTGATCAACATCGCCTCGATCGACGGCATCTTCGTCAATCCGCTCGAGACCTATCCCTACGCGGCGTCGAAGGCCGGCCTGATCCACCTCACCCGCCGGCTGGCGGTGCGGCTGATCAAGGACCACATCGTCGTCACCGCGATCGCACCGGGTCCGTTCGCCTCCGATATGAACAAAGCGGCGCGCGACGAGTCCGATGCGGTCGCCAAGCGTGTCCCTGCGGGCCGGATCGGCACCGATGAGGACATGGCAGGCACCGCCGTGTTCCTCGCCTCGCGCGCCGGCGACTATGTGGTCGGCTCGACCGTGACGGTCGACGGCGGCGTCGCCTTCGCCAACCCGGGCATCAAGGGCGACGGCTGGGCGTAACGCCACCGCGCTTCGGTCTCCCGCTCGAAGCGCCAGAGCCGACCTCTCCGGTCAAAATTGCTCCACCGCGACGCCCCGCGCCCGAAAGCGCGCGGGCTGCGGTTTTGCGTCCCACCTGACGAAATTTGCCTTGAATTATAATGCATCGAACGGCATCCGTTCGATTGCTGGCGTTTTCGGCCGGCATTATCATTCTCCAAACAGATGTGAACGGACCGAGATGGCCGAGCCAGACGATACCGACGCGAGCTTTCTGCTCGACCTCGGCCGCCATGTCCGCACCATGCGCGGTCGACGCGGCATGTCGCGCAAGGTGCTGGCCAAGGTCTCCGGCATCTCGGAGCGCTACATCGCCCAGCTCGAAAGCGGCAAAGGCAACGTGTCGATCATGCTGCTGCGCCGGATCTCCGAAGCGCTGGCGACGCCGCTCGAAGACCTGCTGCCGTCCAACGAGTCGTCGGCGGACTGGCCGGTGATCCGCGATCTGGTGCGGCGCGCCACTCCGGTGCAGATCGCGCATGCCAAGGACGTGTTGTCCGGCCTCGGCCGGTTCGGCGGACTGGAGCGGGAGGCGACCTTCCACGGCATCGCGCTGATCGGTCTGCGCGGCGCCGGCAAGTCGACCCTCGGCAAGATGCTGGCCGACAGCATCGGCTGGAGCTTCGTCGAACTGAACCGCGAGATCGAACGCCAGAACGGGCTGTCGGTATCCGAGATCATCGCGCTGTACGGCCAAGAAGGCTTCCGCCGGATGGAGCAGACCGCGCTGTCGCGGCTGCTCGCCCGCCAGGAGCCGATCGTGCTGGCGACCGGCGGTGGCATCGTTTCCGAGCCGATCACCTTCGATCAGATCCTGACCTCGTTCTATACGATCTGGCTGAAGGCCGAGCCGGAGGAGCACATGGCGCGGGTGCGCGGCCAGGGCGACCTGCGGCCGATGGCCGACGACCGCGCCGCGATGCAGGAGCTGCGCACCATCCTGCAGAGCCGCGAGCCGCTGTATGCCCGCGCCGCCGGCGTGCTTGACACTGCCGGGCTGTCGGTCGAAGCCGCCGCTCAGAAGCTGGTCGCGATGGTGTCGCCGGTGCTGAGCCGCGATGCCGGCGCGTTCGGCCTGCGCCAAGCGACGCCGTAAGCGCCGTTACGGCTTGGTGCGTTCGAACTGCCGCAGCAGCTTGTTGCCGCGATCGACCGCGGCATCCATCGCGTCCTTCGCAGATTTTTCACCGCGCACCGCATGCTCGATCTCGTCTTCGATCGCGGCCCGCACCAGCACGAACGAACCGAGCCGCAACCCGCGCGAATTCTCGGTCGGCGACTTCAGCGTGATCTGCTCGATCGAGATCGCGGTGCCGGGATTGCGGTCGTAGAAGCCCTGCGCACGGGTCAGGTCGTAGGCCGCCTTGGTGATCGGCAGGTAGCCGGTGTGCTGATGCCAGGCCGCCTGAACTTCCGGCTTCGACAGATAGGCAAAGAACTTGGCGGCGCCCTTGTATTCTCCCGCCGTACGGCCCCGCAGGACCCATAGCGTGGCCCCGCCGATGATGGTGTTCTGCGGTGCTCCGGCGATGTCCGGCCAATACGGCAGCCGGCCGTAGCCGACGTCGAACTTGGCATTGGCCAGGATGTCGGCCCGCGTTGCGGACGAGCCGATGAAGATGCCGCAGTCGCCCTGCTGGAAGCGCGGTTCGGCCGCGGTGGCGCGGCCGCCATAGTCGAAGATCTTGGTCTTCTGCCAATCGGCAAGCTGCGCGATATGGCGAACCACCGCCGGATTGTTGAACACCAATTCGGCATCGAGCCCGCCGAGCCCGTTCGACCGGGTCGCCAACGGCAGGTCGTGATAGGCGGAGAAATTCTCGATGTGCACCCAGGACGGCCACGAGGTGGTGAAGCCGCAGGTCGCGCCGGCGTCGATCAGACGCTTCGCCATCATCCCGACGTCAGGCCAGGTGGCCGGCGGCACCTCCGGATCGAGCCCGGCGCGCCGAAACAGCGTCTTGTTGTAGTACAGGATCGGCGTCGACGCGTTGAACGGGAACGACAGCATGTTGCCGTCGAGATCGGTGTAGTACCCGGTCACGGCTGGCAGATAATCGGCCGGCGAGAACACTTCGCTCTCGTCGCGCATCAGTTCGTACACCGGATAGACCGCGCCCTTGGCCGCCATCATGGTGGCGGTGGCGATCTCGTTGACCTGCACGATCGTCGGCTGGCTGGAGGAGCGGAACGCGAAGATCGCCGCAGTCACCGTCTGGGTGTAGTTGCCCTTGTAGGTCGGGACCACGCGGTAATCGGATTGCGACGCATTGAAATCCGCCGCCAGCTTCTCGAGCTGCCGGCCGAGCTCGCCGGACATCGCGTGCCACCAGGCGATTTCGGTGGCGGCGCCGGCAGGGGCGATACCGGCGGTGGCGCAAACCAGCAAGGTGGCGGCGATTTGCGCGAGTCTTCCCAAAATTCCGGCCATCGCCTGATGCGCTCACTCCCGATAGCCATCGCCCAGGCTGATCTGCTAGCTTGGTGGGACTTCTCCGGTCCCTGCGACCGGCACCAACTGTATGGGATTGAACTTGCCGCTGTCCAGCCGAGCCGAGGTCCCTGACGGCAACACTGTGCGCGCCGCTGCAGAGGTCGACTGAGTTGGATCCGGTCGCCCCGCAGCCCGCTGATACCGAGCCACGGCCGGACCGGCGCGGCCGCACCGGCCTCGTCGGCTTGGTGCGCGCGGTGCCGATCCGCTGGCGTATCCTGTCGATCGCGGCGCTGAACTCGCTGGTCGTGCTGGTGCTGGTGAGCCTGATCTGGAGCGGCACGCGGGTGCTCCGCACCGCCTGGGACGATGTCCGCCAGGTGCGGGAGTCCGACAAGATCCTGGCGCTCTTGGAAAGCGAGACCGGGCGGCTGCAGAACCTGATCCATCGCTACATCAATCAGCCGAGCCCCGATCTGTTCGCCGAGATCCTGCTGCTGCGCGAAGCGGTGCTGGGCACGCTGACCAACCGCGCCTCCACCGATCCGATGCTGTCGGGCTCGGTCGAAGAGCTGGAGCGCGCCACCGAACGCTTCCTCGGCGGCTTCGGCGACCTGCGGGCGCTGCAGACCACCATCAAATCCACCTACGAGAACCAGGTACAGGCGCCGGCCCGCGATATCGCGGCGCTGTTTGCGGTGATCGGCGGCGCCACCGGCCAGCGCGACGCGCTGATCCTGCCGCCGCTCGGCCGCGCCCGCGAGGCTTTCACCGCGATGCTGGTGGCGGCCAACTCCTACTACCTGTCGCTGTCGCAGCAGGCCGCCGAAGAAGCCCAGCAGAACACCGAGACCATCGAGCGCACGATACCGGTGATGAGCAATCTCGCCGACAACGATCTGCAGAAGATGGCGCTTGAAAAGCTGAAGCTGCGCACCGCGGCGCTGCGCGACGGCCTGCAGGAATTGACCGATCAGCTCGCCAAGCGCAGCGATCTTTTACGCAACTCGATCGACGCCAGCCAGGCCGCCACTATCGCGGCGATCGACGCGCTGTCGGTGAAGATGCGCCAGCGCGAACAGAAGGCGCAGGAGACGTTTGACCGCACCCTCACCGGCATTTCGCGCAAAGTTCTGTCGATCGCGCTGATTTTCCTCGGCGTCATCATGACGGCCGGCATCATCATCGCGCTCAGCATCCGCCTGCCGCTGCAGCAGATCCTCTCCGCGATGCACGCCATCACCTCGGGCAATTACGACCGCCGCGTTGCCGGCACCGAGGCCAAGGACGAGATCGGCGCGATGGCGCGCGCGGTCGAAGTGTTCCGCGAGAACGCGATCGACAAGCGCAAAGCGCAGGACGATCTTTGCGAGTCGAAAGAAAAAGCCGAGAGCGCACTGCTCGAACTGAAAACCGCGCAGCAGAATTTGATCGACGCCGAACGGCTGGCGGCGCTCGGCAGTCTGGTGGCCGGCGTCGCCCACGAGGTCAACAATCCGATCGGCATCAGCCTGACGGTGGCGTCGAGCTTCACCCGACGGGCCACCACCTTCGAGGCCGAGCTGAAAGGCGATACGCCGCTGCGGCGCTCGCAGCTCGACGAGTTCGTCCGCAGCACGCGCGACGCCGCCCAGCAGCTCGTCGGCAATCTGCAGCGCGCCGCCGAACTGATCCAGTCGTTCAAGCAGGTGGCGGTCGACCGGTCCCACGCCGAACGCCGGCAATTCAACCTGCACGAGGCGACCGATCAGATCGTCGCCAGTCTGAAGCCGGTGCTGAAGCGGGCGCCAATCCGGCTCGACATCGACGTGCCGGAAAGCCTGGTGATCGATGGCTACCCCGGCGCCTACGGGCAGATCCTGACCAACCTGTTTCTGAACGCCGCCAACCACGCCTTCACCGACGGACGCTCCGGAACGATCACCATCACGGCGCGGCCGCGCGGCAACGATGACATCGAGATCATCTTCGCCGACGACGGCGCCGGTATGACGCCGGACGTGCAGCGCCAGGCTTTCGACCCGTTCTTCACCACCCGCCGCAATGAGGGCGGCACCGGGCTCGGCCTGCACATCGTTTACAATCTGGTGACCCAGCAGCTCGGCGGCCGGATGATGCTGGAATCAAGACTAGGACAAGGCACGACTTTTCGCATTATCATGCCGAAAACCGCCACTGGCGGAGCGGCATCCGCTGCCCCGCCCATCGACGGAAACCTGCAATGGCCGACCAGGACGATATCCTCGAGCTGATCGAAGACGCCGATTCGACGCCGGAGGTATCGGGCGCACGGAAATGGAAAATCGCGGTGATCGACGACGACACCGCGGTTCACGACGGCACCCGCTTTGCGCTGAGCGACTACAGCCTCAACAACCAGGGGCTGGAGATCCTGTCGGCCTATTCGGGCGCCGAAGGCCGCGAACTGATGCGCGCCAACCCCGACATCGCCGCGGTGCTGCTCGACGTCATCATGGAGACCGATGCGGCCGGCCTCGACCTGGTGGAGTTCATCCGCAACGACCTCAAGAACGAGACCGTCCGGATCATCCTGCGCACCGGCCAGCCAGGCCAGGCGCCCGAGCGCCGCGTCATCGTCGACTACGACATCAACGACTACAAGGCAAAGACCGAGCTCACCGCCGACAAACTGTTCACCTCGCTGACTGCGGCGCTGCGCAGCTATCAGCAACTCGAGCGGATGGTGCAGACCCGGCGCGGCCTGGAAATCATCATCGACGCCGCCTCGACGCTGTACGACTTCAAATCGATGCAGCGGCTCGCCGAGGGCGTGCTGACCCAGCTCGCCTCGCTGCTCAATGTCGATTGCGCCGGTATCCTGGTCTTGCGCGACGCCGGCGACGAACTGGCGGTGCTGGCAGGCTCAGGCTGCTACAGTCGCTTCATCGGCCCCACCGGCCACAGCAATTCGCTCGACCCCGACCTGCGCCAGATGGTCGAGGAGGCGTTCCGGCGCCGCAAGCACGAATTCGCCGACCATCGCACCGTGCTCTATATCCGCACCGGCAGCGGCCGCGAAGTGGTGGTGCTGCTGCAGGCCGAGCGCGAACTGTCGGACACCGACCGTTCGCTGGTCGAGATTTTCGGCAGCCGGCTGTCGATCGCGTTCGACAACGTCATCCTGTATCGGCAGCTGCATGAGGCCAACACCCAGCTCGAAGAGCGGGTGGCCCAGCGCACCCGAGCGCTGACCCAGGCCAATCGTCGGCTGTCGACGCAGTGGCTGCGGCTGCAGCGCGCCAATGCGTTCAAGAACGAGATCCTCGGCACTGTCGCGCACGACCTGAAGAACCCGCTCGGCGTCATCCTCGGTCGCACCGAAATGCTGACCGAGCTGATCGGCGCCGAATCCTCCAAGGACCACGTCATCGCCCAGGTCGATCATATCCGCGACGCCACCCGGCGACTGACGCTGATGGTCGATCATCTGATCTCGGACGCGATGGCGGATGCGTTCGACATCTCGATCCGGCGCGAGGCCGTCGACATCGCGGCATTGGTCGGCGAGGTCGCCGAGGCCAACCGGCCGATGGCGCAGAACAAGCAGCAGGTGATTTCGGTGTCGACGCCGGAGGCCTGCGCGACAATGTGCGATTCCGACCGGATGCGGGAGGCGATCGACAATCTGGTCAGCAACGCCATCAAATACAGCCCGATCGGCGGCAACATCGCCCTGCAGGTCGACGGGGATGGCGACAGCACAATGATCCGTGTCACCGACGAGGGCGCCGGGCTGTCGCCGGAAGATCTGAGCCGGCTGTTCGGGCGTTTCCAGCGACTGTCCGCCAAGCCGACGGCGGGCGAAAGCTCGACCGGCCTCGGGCTGTCGATCGTCAAGAAGATCGTCGACATGCATGGCGGCGAGATCATCGCCGAGAGCCCCGGCCCCGGTCAGGGCGCGACTTTCACCATTATTCTGCCCGCAGCGTCGGTGTCATGAGTCAGAACCCGCACATCATCGTCGTAGACGACGAAGCTCCGGCCCGCGAGATGGTCGGCGACTATCTCAAGATGCACGGCTTCGCCGTCACGCTGTGCGATGGCGGCAAGAGCCTGCGTGCCGAGATCGCCACCAAGCTGCCGGACCTGGTGGTGCTGGACCTCAACATGCCGGAAGAGGACGGGCTCTCGATCATCCGCGACCTCAAGGCCAAGTCCAACGTTCCGGTGATCATGCTGACCGCGACCGCAAGCCCGATCGACCGGGTGGTCGGCCTCGAACTCGGCGCCGATGATTACATCGCCAAGCCTTGCGAGCTGCGGGAATTGATGGCCCGGATCCGGTCGGTGCTGCGCCGCGCGGCGCCGCCGAAGCCCGCCGCCGCAGAGCCAGCGAGCGCCGCCAAGGCCGACAGCGCCCAGCTGGTGCGGTTCGGCACCAAATGGCTCGATCTCGAAGCCCAGGCGTTGCGCGACGACGACGGCAACGAGCATCCGCTGACGGCGTCGGAGTTCGGTCTGCTGAAGGTGTTCGCCGCCAATCCGAAACGGGTGCTGTCGCGCGAGCGGCTGCTGGAGCTGGCGAATGCGCGCGACGCCGAAGCTTTCGACCGCGCGGTCGATCTCCGCATCATGCGGATCCGCCGCAAGATCGAGCCGGACCCGACGAAGCCGGCCGTAATCAGGACAATTCGCGGCGGCGGTTATTTGTTCTCGCCCGCCAGCGACCGCGCCTGAACCGGCTCACCGCCGGTATCGCTGGCTGCAGTGCCTGATTTCCCTCGCTTTTCCGTCCGAATGTTTCGTCGCGGCTCCGGCGACGAAACACTTCCATTTCGCCACGAAACCATTTTCCCCTCCGGCGCAGACCTCCTGAAACGGTAGCTGGCTAGTAGTTCTCCCAACACGCCGCGGGGGAGCGCGGCACGAAGGGAGCTCGTCATGCAGAACGTCATTGCGCTCAACGACGCCGGCCGCCTGGGCATCCTGGCCGCCAGAGCCACGAGCGATGAAATGCTGCTCGCCAGCATTGCGGGCGGCGACCGGACTGCGATGCATACTCTGTACGCCCGGCACAATGTGCGGGTGTATCGCTTCATCCTGCGGATGGTGCGCGACGCCGCGACCGCCGAAGACCTGGTCAGCCAAGTCTTCCTCGACGTGTGGCGGACCGCCCGGCAGTTCGAAGGCCGCGCTCAGGTGTCGACCTGGCTGCTGTCGATCGCCCGGTTCAAGTCGCTGACCGCGCTGCGCCAGCGCCAGCACGAAGATATCGACCAGGACGACGTGCTGGAGATCGCCGACGGCTCGGACTCGCCGGAGACCGCGCTCGACCGCAGCCGCACCAGCGACATCCTGCGCGCCTGCATTGCCAAACTGTCGCCGGCGCATCGCGAGATCATCAATCTCGTCTACTACCATGAGAAGTCGGTCGAGGAAGTTGGACGCATTGTCGGCATTCCGCAGAGCACGGTGAAGACCCGGATGTTCTACGCCCGCAAGCAGCTTGCCGAATTGCTGAAGCGCTACGGCGTCGAAAGCCTCGCGGCCTGACGTCGCACGCGAGGCTGTCCGCGCCGCTTGGTCGCACGCCGGCAGTTTGGAGAGGTTCTGGTTCGCCGCCCTCGTGCCACGATGTGGTGGTCACTATAGTCAACACAGCGATGCTCAATCGTCGAACGAAACAATTGAAACGATCGACGACATCGAACGGAAAGATCAGCCTGCTAGGGTGATCTTCATCGACGCAGCGGCCACCAAACATAGGTCGCGCGACAGCGAATTTTCAAAGCCTCCGACACCCCATCGTAGGCCTCCAAGGGACCCGGACGAGATGCCCCCTCGTCCGGGTTTTGCCTTGTTGAAGGTACGCCAATGCGTTGTGTTGCCGCAGCACGATCGACGCCACGCAAATCAGGAACAAACCGGACGATTTTCGATTGAGTGCAGCGTCGTCGCGGAATTGTTAACCGCTGCCGTCTAGGCATCGATGCACTGCGGCGATACATAGTCGCTCGATGATGTGCGCATCATCTTACGCTCACGTCTACGGATCGGTGGGATGTTCGAAAGTCTTGATCCGGTGGTGCTGGCGCGCCTCCAGTTCGCCTTCACGGTGTCGTTTCACATCATCTTCCCCGCCTTTTCGATCGGCCTTGCGAGCTATCTCGCGGTGCTCGAAGCGCTGTGGCTGTGGACGAAGCGTGAAGTCTTCATCAACCTGTTCAATTACTGGATGAAGATCTTCGCCATCGCGTTCGGCATGGGCGTGGTGTCGGGCATCGTGATGTCCTACCAGTTCGGCACCAACTGGGCGGTGTTCTCCGACAAGACCGGCCCGGTGCTCGGCCCGCTGATGGCCTATGAGGTGCTCACCGCCTTCTTCCTCGAGGCGGGATTCCTCGGCGTGATGCTGTTCGGCCTCAAGCTGGTGGGGCCGCGGCTGCACTTCCTCGCCACGCTGATGGTCGCGATCGGTACGCTGACCTCCGCGTTCTGGATTCTGTCGGCCAACTCCTGGATGCAGACCCCGACCGGCTACGGCGTCAATGAGGCCGGGCAGTTCGTGGCGGTCGACTGGTTCAAGCTGATCTTCAATCCCTCATTCCCGTATCGTCTCGCCCACATGGTGCTGGCGGCTTATCTGACCACGGCGCTCGTCGTCGGCTCGGTCGGCGCCTATCATCTGCTGAGCAACACCCGGCAGCCCGGCGCGCGGATGATGTTTTCGATGGCGATGTGGATGATCGCCGTGGTGGCGCCGATCCAGATCTTCGCCGGCGACGCGCATGGCCTCAATACGCTGGAGCACCAACCCGCCAAGGTGATGGCGATGGAAGGCCACTACCAGAGCCATCCTGACGGTGCGCCGCTGATCCTGTTCGGCCTGCCCGATCAGGACGCCGCGGTGGTGCGCTACGCGCTGCAGATTCCTAAACTGTCGTCGTTGATCCTGAAGCACTCGCTCGACGCGCCGCTCGCCGGCCTCGACACCGTGCCGCGTGAGAATTGGCCGCCGGTGCCGATCACCTTCTGGTCGTTCCGCGTGATGGTCGCGCTCGGCTTCCTGATGCTCGGCCTCGGCGTGTTCAGCCTGTGGCTGCGCTGGCGCGGCCGGCTGTTCGAATCCCGCCCCTTGCACCGCTTCGCGCTGGCGATGGGCCCGGCCGGCTTCGTCGCCGTGCTGGCCGGCTGGGTGACCACCGAGACCGGGCGGCAGCCGTTCACCGTGTTCGGGCTGCTGCGCACAGTCGACTCAGTATCGCCGCTGGCCGCCCCGGCGGTGGCGACGTCGTTGATCGCCTTCATCGTGGTGTATTTTGCCATCTTCATCGCAGGCGTGGTCTACATCCTGCGACTGATGGCGCATCCGCCGCACCACGGCGAAGAAGGCCCGCGCGGCGATACGCCCGAACGCGCCGCCGGCATCACGCCGGCGCCGGCGATCGCCACCCGCAGATTCAGTTGAGCAGGATTCGGCTGTGACTATGGCTTACGACGTCGCGACGATCTGGGCTTTCATCATCGCCTTTGCGGTGTTCGTCTATGTGGTGATGGACGGCTTCGACCTCGGCCTCGGCATTCTGTTTCCGCTGTTTCGCACCAAGCGCGACCGCGACGTCATCATGAACAGCGTCGCGCCGGTGTGGGACGGCAACGAGACCTGGCTGGTGCTCGGCGGCGGCGGGCTGTTCGCGGCATTTCCGCTGGCCTATGCGGTGCTGATGCCGGCACTGTACACGCCGATCATCGCGATGCTGCTGGGCCTTGCGTTTCGCGGCGTCGCGTTCGAATTCCGCTGGCGCACCCAGCGCGAGCGCAACCGCTGGGACATGGCATTCTTCCTCGGCTCGCTGGTGGCGACGCTGGCGCAAGGCATCGCGCTCGGTGCGCTGCTGCAGGGCGTTCACGTCGAAGGCCGCGGCTATGCGGGCGGCTGGTGGGACTGGCTGACGCCGTTCAGCCTGCTCACCGGCGTCGCGCTGGTGATCGGCTATTCGTTGCTCGGCGCCACCTGGCTGGTGATGAAGACCACCGGCGACCTACGCGAGAAGGCGTATCGGCTGAGCCGCTGGCTGCTGTTCGCGCTGCTCGCCGCAATCGTCGCCGTCAGCGCCGCCACGCCGTTCCTCAGCTACGACTATTCGCAGCGCTGGTTCGCCTGGCCGAACGTGCTGGCCACCGCTCAGGTGCCGCTCGCGGTCGCCATCGTCACCGCGCTGCTGCTGCGCGCGCTGGCGCAGCGCCGCGACTATCAGCCGTTCCTGCTGACGCTGTGCCTGTTCGCGCTGTCCTATGCGGGCCTCGGCATCAGCCTGTGGCCCTATGTGGTGCCGCGCAGCATCACCATCTGGCAGGCCGCCGCGCCGGAGAACAGCCAGCTGTTCATGCTGGTCGGCGTCGCCATCCTGGTGCCGATCATCCTGACCTACACTGCGTGGGCCTATTGGGTGTTTCGCGGCAAGGTCGATCCGGAGAACGGCTATCATTGAGCGCGCCGATTGAACCGAAAACGCCGCTGCCACGACGACTGCTGTGGTTCGTGGCGCTGTGGCTCGCCGGTGTCGGCGCGGTGACGCTGGTCTCGCTGCTGCTGCGGTTGTGGATCGGTAAGGGCTGACGTGATACATAGCCCCGCCAGTGGTTTGCGATGGGGGTATCATGAGATTTCCGCGCTTGTTGAGCCGGGTGGTGGCCGCGGCAGCCCTGGTCACGCTCGCTGCGATGCCGAGCTACGCGCAGCAGCAGGATCCCGGTGACGAGCCCGGCCTGATCGCCGATGACGGCTACGTGCTGCCGCCGGAGTGGCAGAAGCAGATGGTGTATTTCCGCACCACCGAGGCGCCCGGCACCATCATCGTCCAGACCTCCGAACGCTATCTGTATCTGGTTCAGGGCAACAACCGCGCACTGCGCTACGGCATCGGCGTCGGCCGCGAAGGCTTCACCTGGCAAGGCCTGTTGAAGATTTCGCGCAAGGCCGAATGGCCGGATTGGGTGCCGCCGCCGGAGATGATCCAGCGCCAACCTTATCTGCCGCGCTTCATGGCCGGCGGCCCGGGCAATCCGCTCGGCGCGCGGGCGATGTATCTCGGCTCGACGGTGTATCGCATCCACGGCACCAACCGACCCGACACTATCGGCACCGCGATTTCGTCCGGCTGCTTCCGGCTGGTCAATGCCGACGTGATGGACCTGTACGACCGCGTGCCGGTCGGCACCAAGGTGGTGGTCCGGCAAAAGCCCGAGCTGTAACGGCGCGGCGGCCTTCCCTTCTCATTGCGAAAGACTCAGCATGTTCAAACGGACGTTTCAGACCGGGCTCGCGATCGGGCTCGTGGTCGCTGCGGGCATCGCGGCGGCAGCGATCACCTATGAGCGCTACGACACCAAGACGCTGAAGCGCACCATCCGCCGCGACGCCGTGCTGTGCGGCGTCAACAAGGGCCTGCCCGGGTTCTCGACGCCCGACGACAAGGGCAACTGGACCGGTTTCGACGTCGACTTCTGCCGCGCGGTGGCGGCGGCGATCTTCGACGATCCGAACAAGGTTCAGTTCGTTGCGCTCGACGCCAACGAGCGCTTCAAGGAGCTGCAGAGCCGCAAGGTCGACATCCTGTCGCGCAACTCGACCTGGAGCATGTCGCGCGAAACCAACTACGACCTGTATTTCCCGGCGGTCGCCTATTACGACGGCCAGGGCTTCATGGTGCCGGCCTCGCGCAAGATCGACAGCGCGGTCGAACTCGACGGCAGCAAGGTCTGCGTCCAGAACGGCACCACCACCCAGCTCAACCTCGCCGATTACTTCCGTGCCAACAACATGAAGTTTCAGGAGGTCAAGTCCGAGAAGTTCGACGACGTCGTGAAGGCCTACAAGGACGGCCAGTGCGACACCTTCACGGCTGACGTGTCGCAGCTCTACGCGCTGCGCAAAACCTTCGAGAAGTCCGGCGACCACGTCATCCTGCCCGACGTCATCTCCAAGGAGCCGCTCGCACCGGTGGTGCGCCAGCGCGATGACGACTGGATGATGATCGTGAAGTGGACGCTGTACGCCATGATCAACGCCGAAGAGCTCGGCGTCACCTCGCAGAACATCGGCGAAGCGCTGAAGTCGAAAAAGCCGGACGTGATGCGCCTGGTCGGCACCGAAGGCGCGTTCGGCGAGGATCTCGGCCTGTCGAAGGACTGGGCCGCCCGCGTCATCCGCCACGTCGGCAATTACGGCGAAGTCTACGACCGCAACGTCGGCAAACTCGGCATCCCGCGCGGCATGAACCAGCTCTGGAGCAACGGCGGCATCCAATACGCGCCGCCGATCAGGTAGAAACGGCGTCAGTCCGTCTCGTCGGCGCTGTTACACTCTCGACCGTCATCGCCCGCGAAGGCGGGCGACCCAGTATTGCAGAGCGCCGGCGATCAGCAACGAAGTCTCTGGAATACTGGATCCCCGCATACGCGGGGATGACGGCTGTGGGCGGGGTTGAAGGTCTTTGGCGTTGAACGCCAACCGCTGATAGCACCCTCTCGTCCGTCATTCCGGGCCGCGCGCAGCGCGAGCCCGGAATCCATACCCCCTGCGCATGCTGTTGGGCACGGCATCGCCGGTGCTTAACCGAGAGCTCAGGGGCTATGGATTCCGGGCCTGCGCCGCTGCGCGGCGCATCCCGGAATGACGAGTGGAGAGTGCGTGAGACAAAAAGAAGCGAGGGCGGCCGTCGCTTTGCGCTTCAGTACTTCTTCCACTCCGCCAGTGCCTCGGCGTGGTAGGCGCTGTCGCCGAGCAGTTCCTGCAGCACGCGGGCGCGCTTCATGAACAGGCCGATATCGAACTGGTCGGTCATGCCCATGCCGCCGTGCATCTGCACGCCTTCCTGCACCGCGAGCGTCGCCACCGTGCCGGCCTTGGCCTTGGCGACCGCGACCGCCACCCGCGCCTGCGCGGCGTCGGCATCGACCGCCTGCAGCGCCTTGAGCACCGCGGCGCGGAGGATTTCGATCTCGGTGTAGAGATGCGCGGCGCGGTGCTGCAGCGCCTGGAATTCGCCGATCAGCTTGCCGAACTGCTTGCGCTCTTTCAGATAGCTTACCGTCCGCCCGAACGCCTCGTCGGCAACGCCGAGCATTTCGGCTGCGACGGCAGCACGGCCGACGTTCAGCACCGCCTCGAGCAGCGCGCCGCCGCGATCGACATCGCCGAGGACCTGATCGGCATTCACCTCGACGTCGTCGAAGCTGATCCGCGCCGCGTTGTGAGCGTCGACCATCACGGTGCGCTCGATCGCGACGCCCTTGGCCTTCGGGTCTACCAGGAACAGCGTCAGCCCATCCGCGTCACCAGGTTGCCCCGCACTGCGCGCCGCGACGATCAGAAGGTCGGCGACATGGCCGTCGACCACCAGCGCCTTGTCGCCCTTCAGCTTGAAACCATTGCCGGCGCGCGTCGCCGCCAGCGCGATTTTCGCCGGCCGGTGCTTGGCGCCTTCGTCGACTGCGAGGGCGGCGATCAGCGAGCCGTCGGCGATCTTCGGCAAGTAAGCCTTCTTCTGCGCGTCCGAACCGCCCCGCGCCAGCGCGGACGCCGCCAGGATCGCGGTCGACAGCAGCGGCGACGGCGTCAGGTTGCGGCCGATCTCCTCCATCACCACACCGGCCTCGACGCAGCCGAGCCCCGAGCCGCCGAACTCCTCCGGCACCAGCAGGCCGGCAAAGCCCATCTCGGCGAAGCTCTTCCACAAGTCGCGGGAAAAGCCGGTGGCGTCACGCTCGTCGCGCAGCTTGCGGAAATGCGCGACCGGCGCCTTGTCGCCGATCAGCCCGCGCGCCGAGTCGCGCAGCATGGTTTGTTCTTCGGTAAGGACGAGAGCCATGGGTGATGATCCAATGAATTCGGAGTGATGACTTTGAGTTCGTCATTCCGGGATGCGCCCCCTGGGGCGCAGGCCCGGAATCCATATCCCCTGGAGGTGGTTATGGATTCCGGGCTCGCGCTGCGCGCGCCCCGGAATGACTCGGGGAGAGGGTGTGCCGGCTAACTACGCCCCCGGCAGATCCAGGATGCGCTTGGCGACGATGCCGAGCATCACCTCGCTGGTGCCGCCTTCGATCGAATTGGCCTTGGTGCGCAGCCAGGCGCGGGCGCGGGCACCTTCTTGGCTGCGCTCGCTCTCCCATTCCAGCGCATCGATGCCGCCGGCCGACATCAGGATCTCGTGGCGGCGCTTGTTCAGCTCGGTGCCGTAGTACTTCATCGCCGACGAGAACGCCGGATGCAGTTGCCCGGCCTTGGCGAGATCGACCGCCCGCTCCGCCGCACAGGCCAGCGCCGCCTCGTCGACATCGAACGTGGCGATCTGGCCGCGCAGGATCGGATCATCGAGCCGACCCTTCTCGTCGGTGCCGAGCGAATCCGCCGCGACCTGACCGAGCGGCCGGCCGCCGTCGCGGCCGCCCATCCCGGAGATCATCGCTCGCTCGTGCTGCAGCAGATACTTCGCCACATCCCAACCGCGGTTGATGGTGCCGACGACGTGCGACTTCGGTACCCGCACGTTGTCGAAGAAGGTCTCGCAGAACGGCGACTTGCCGGAAATCAGCAGGATCGGCTTGGTCGTCACGCCCTTCGAGGTCATGTCGAACAGGATGAAGCTGATGCCGTCATGCTTCTTGGCGGTCGGATCGGTCCGCACCAAACAGAAAATCCAGTCCGCGTAGTTGGCGTAAGACGTCCAGATCTTCGAGCCGTTGATGATGAAATCGTCGCCGTCGCTCTCGGCGCGGGTCTGCAGCGACGCAAGGTCGGAGCCGGCGTTCGGCTCGGAATAGCCCTGGCACCAGCGGATTTCGCCGCGCGCGATCTTCGGCAGATGCTCGGCCTTCTGCTGCTCGTTGCCGTATTTCAGCAGCGCCGGCCCGAGCATCCAGATGCCGAACGAGGACAGCGGCGAGCGCGCGCCGATCGCCGCCATCTCTTCGCGCAGGATCTTGTGGCGCGCACCATCGAGCCCGCCGCCGCCGTATTGCGTCGGCCAGTCCGGCACCGTCCAGCCCTTGTCGCGCATCCGCTCGAACCAGACTTTCTGCGCCTCGGAGGCGAATTTGGCGTTGCGGCCGCCCCAGAAATTGTCCTCGTCGCCTTGCATCGGCGTGCGCATCTCGGCGGGGCAATTGGCCTCCAGCCAGGCGCGGGTCTCGGCGCGGAATGTATCGAGATCGGTCATGCGGTTTCCATCCACATTTGCGCCGGCGCGTTGCACGCCGGCGATGCATTTGTTGGCGGCGACCTTGGCGCGTCGCGCGGTGGAATTCAATATCCGTCTCGGGCGGCGGTCTTGCGGCGATGTGCTAGGGAACGGAGCCCCGACAGCCAAAGAGGACAACCGAGGATGCGCCTGAATCTGCTTTCGCCTGGCGAAATGAGTGCCGAGCAACGCGCGATCTATGATGAGTCGATCGCCAGCAAGCGCGGCAGCCCGCCGCCGCCGATGATGGCGTGGCTGGCGAGCCCGGAGATGGCCCGGCATGCCACCCGGCTCGGCGCCTTCCTGCGCTACGACACCTCGCTGACCGCGGCGGAATCCGAACTCGCCATCCTGGTCACCGCGCGGCATTGGACCGCGCAATTCGAATGGTACGCGCACAAGAAGATGGCGCTCGATGGCGGCCTCGATCCCAATATCATCGACGCGATCCGCGACCGCCGCACGCCCACTTTCGACGATCCGAAGGCGCAGGTGATCTACGACGTCGCCCGTGCCTTGCATGAAGCCAAGGGACTGCCGCAGCCGCTGTATGACGAAGCGATGCGACTGCTCGGCGAGCGCGGCCTGGTCGAAGTGATCGGGCTTTGCGGCTACTACACCATGGTGTCGATGACGCTCAACGCCTACCAGTTCCCGCTTCCCGACGGCGAGACGCCGGAACTGGCGTAAAGCAGTCCTTTGGGATACGCCGAGGACGCGCGCTCCGGATGACCACAGAAACGGTTATCTTCGCCTCGGTCGCACCATGATCAGCGCTGCAGCGGCGAGCTGCAGCGCGATGCAGCCGACGAAGGGCAGCGTGTAGCTGCCCGACGCGTCGCGCAGCAGGCCGATCACACCGGGGCCGAACGCATAGGTGACCTGGTTGATCGCGGTGTTGAGCGCCACCAGGATGCCGAACGAAGACGCCGGGAATTCGCGCTGGATGATCAGCGCCGGCAAGGTGATCAGATTGCCGACCGAGAAGCCAAACAGCGCGCAGGCGACCAGCAGCAGCGTCGCGTCGCGAGTGGAGATGATCACACCCAGCGCCACCGCCTGGCTGGCGAACGACAGCGCCGAAACCAGACGCTGATTGAGGCGATCGATCACCACCGACAGCGACACCCGGCCAACCACCGCCATCGCGGTCAGCAGCGACATCGCCACCGCGGCACGCTCCCGTCCGATCAGCGGATCGAGATAGGCGATCAGGTGGACGATGAACCCGACCTGCGCGAACAGCACCAGTGAGAATCCGATGGTGGCGGTCAGAAAACCGAGGTCGCGTAGCGCGCCGCTGCGGATCGCGCCGGAGGACAGCGCCCGCGGCACGGTGGCCGCCGCTGCAGCACTGGAGAGATGCGGTGGCGGCGCGACCACGATCGCGACCAGCGGCATCAGCAGCACCACCGCGGCGATCGCCGCCGCCGTGGTTGCCCCGGTGAAACCGAGCGCGCCGATCAGCGACACCAGCAGCGGCACGCCGGCGATGCCGCCGAAGCTGGCGCCGTTCAGCGCCAGGCTGATCGCCATGCCGCGGCGCTGGTCGAACCACAGGCCGAGCGTGTTGGTGATCGCGCCGAGACTGGTGCCGGCCCATCCGACCGCGAGGATCGCATCCACCGCATAGAGCTGCCACGGCGCGTCGATGCGGCCGAGCAGCACCGTGCCGAGCGCCATCGCCGCAATGCCGCCGAGCAGGCAGGCGCGCGCGCCGATGGCGCGGATCACATCGCCGACGAACGCCACCAGCAGCGCGCCGGCGAGATAGAAGAAGGTGGTGGCAGTCGCGATCTGCGACGATGGCCAGCCATGCAGTCGGGCCAGTTCGGCGAGGTACACGCTCTGGCCGTAGAAGCCGAGCCCCCAGCCGAAGGTGGCGACGATGAAGCACACCACGACGATCCGCCAACCGCGATAGCGGAACGAGGTCTCGTCGGGAGAGGGAGCGGTCACCATCGGCGGCGGCGAGCGCGGCCGGTCGCACGCGACGGCATTGCTTCACTCCCTGTCCCGGTTCGAGGCCGGACGTGTTGTTGCGCGGCTCAGACGCCGCGATCGGATAGTTCACTGGCGGCTTCAGCCACCCGTTTCCGGACTTTCGACCAACCGGTGATCGCCAGCACGATCAGGCCGAGCAGCACCGGCGGGAACACCGCGAGATTCACGGTGGTCCAGCCGTAGTTCGCCAGCAGCTGGCCGGACGAGAACGAACCCAGCGCCATCAGCCCGAAGATGATGAAATCGTTGAACGCCTGAACCTTGTTCTTCTCGCTCGGCTGATGCGCCTCCAGCACCAGCGCCGAGGCGCCGACGAACGCCAGATTCCATCCGACGCCGATCACGAACAGCGTCGCCCAGAAATGCGGGGCAGTGACGCCGAGCAGGCCGATCGACGCGCCGAGCGCTTCCAGGATCAGGCCGGCCGCGACCACGCGCGGCGCGCCGAATTTGGCGATCAGCGAGCCGGTAACGAAGCTCGGCGCGTACATCGCCACGATGTGCCACTGCAGGCCGAAATTGGAATCGCCGACACTCAGGCCGCACATCTGCATCGCCAGCGGCGCCGAGGTCATCACCAGATTCATCATCGGATAGGCAATGGCACCGCACAGCGCCGCGGCGATGAAGCGCGGCTGCCGCACGATCTCCAGCAGTGGCCGGCCGCCGGCCCGCTCGGCCGGCTTCGGCTTGGGCGCATCGACGCCCCACAGAACCGCCATCGCGATCAGCGCGATCGCCGCCTGCACCACATAGGAGAATGCGAACAGAAAAGGCTGCCAGACGTCCATGGTCCACTGCACGAGCTGCGGACCGAGCACGCCGGCGAACACGCCGCCGGCCATCACCCACGACACCGCCTTCGGGCGATAGGCAGCGCTGGCGCCATCGGCGGCGGCGAACCGATAAGACTGCGACACGGCGGCATACAGCCCGCCGATGAATGTCGCGATGCAGAACAGCAGGAACGAGCCGTACAGGATGGCGACAGCACCGAGCACGCCGGTGAGCGCGCCGCAGCCGGTGCCGATCATGAAC
Organism: Rhodopseudomonas sp. P1; assembly: GCF_039642825.1. Lineage (NCBI taxonomy): Bacteria > Pseudomonadati > Pseudomonadota > Alphaproteobacteria > Hyphomicrobiales > Nitrobacteraceae > Rhodopseudomonas > Rhodopseudomonas sp. P1. The sequence continues at coordinate 5,280,072 of NZ_CP088006.1, forward strand.
GAGACGCGGCGACCGTAAACCCGCGCGATCCAACCGGTCGGCAGCGTGCCGGCGGCAAGGCCCAGCACGTACATCGACAGCGGCACGGTCGCGAGCGACATCTCCGGCGCGAGCTGCGCGCCGATGATCGAGCCGGTCGCGAAGATCACCGCGGCGTTGGCGCCGGTCAGCGCCTGCGCCGCGACCAGCCGCACCACGTTGGAACGGGCACGGGCATCGTCTTCGACGATGTCGTTGGCCGTCGCATCGACCATCGGCAGGGATTCTCCTCGCACCGGCCGACGACGGCCGGCGATTGCGCGCGCATCATAGGGCCGAGCGGTGCGTGATCAACCCGCCGGGCCACCGGCTGTCGCATGGGCCTCCGCCGGTTTTGCCCGTACAAACACCAGGATCAGGTTGTTGGCCGGCATCTCGACGATCTCGCTCAGCGCCAGACCGGCGCCGGCCGCGAGCTTTTCCAGATCCGCAACATCGCGGACACCCCATTCCGGATTGGCGTCGCGCAGGCTGGTGTCGAACACCGCATTGCTGAGCGCGGTGTGCTTGCCGTCCTGCTTGAACGGTCCATACAGCACCAGCATGCCGTCCTGGCTTAGCAGCCGTCCGGCGCCAGCCAGCAGCCCTTCGGCGACGCGCCACGGCGCGATGTGGACGACGTTGGCACAGAATATCGCCAGCAATGGCCCGGACTCCGCCCCGTCGGCCGGCGCCACCGACCAGGCGGGATCGGCCAGGTCGATCCGTTGCGGCGGCCGCAGATTGGGCAGCGCCGCATGAGCGCGCCAGGCGGCAATGCTCTTGAGGTGCTGGTCGTTGACGTCGCTCGGCCACCACACGATGTCCGGATGCTCGCGCGCCAGCGCTGCGATGTGCTGGCCGGTGCCACTGCCGGCTTCGAGTACGTCGCCCTGTCGCCCGGCGAGCAGCCGGGCCAGCACGGTGCGGATCGGCGCATCGTTGCGATGAAACGCGGCGGCATCGAGCCGGCCGTCGGGTTCGACCCGCCGCCCGTCCTTGCCGAACTCCACCACGAACTCCGCCATCACCACCTGCCGCATCCACTATCGTGCGAGGTGTACAGACCCGCCTGTTACACGCAAGTCACAGCTCGTCACAATCCGACCACGATTGCACCTGTTCGCCGCCATGGGCGAATTGACTCGCCAATTCCGCGACTTCTAATGGCAGTGACGGTTCCCGAGAGGGATGAAAAGGGAATACGGTGCGGACGCAGACACTTTCGCGTTCTAGGCCGTAGCTGTTCCCGCAACTGTAAGCGGATCGTCTTTCGTCGGATGCCACTGGGAACCTCGGTCCTGGGAAGGCGACGGAAGATCAACTGCGAGCCAGGAGACCTGCCGTCATTCGTGGTCACACGCGAAGTTGCCGGCCGGGAATTGCAGGCATTGTCTTCACCGCTTTCGAAAAGCTCGGTGAGACCTCGTTCGCTGTGACGTGCCACAGACGTCAGCCGAGGTTGAACCGAATGCAATCCCGACCCGCCGCGCCGCGGCCTTGCTCCGCACTTTCACGCGCGCTTCTCGCCTCCACCATCCTGGTGCCCGCGCTCTCGCTCGCCACGCCTGCCGCCGCGCAGGACGTGCTGCCCGAGATCGTCGTCAGCGCCACCGCCACCGAAACGCCGCGCGAGCAGGTGGCCAGCTCGGTGACCGTGATCACCGCGGATGATCTCGCCCGCTATCAGCAGCGCACCGCCGCCGACGCGCTCAGCATGGTGCCCGGCCTCAATGTGGTGCGCACCGGTGGCCCCGGCGGCTCGACCGCGATCTTCATGCGCGGCACCAACTCCAACCACGTCAAGGTGCTGATCGACGGCATCGACGCCGGCGACCCGAGCAAGCCGAACGGCGCTTATGACTTCGCCAACCTGCTGACCTCGGACATCGAGCGGATCGAAGTGCTGCGCGGCCCGCAGAGCGGTCTGTACGGCTCGGACGCGATCGGCGGCGTGATCTCCGTCGTCACCAAGCGCGGCAGCGGACCTGCCAAGCTGACCGGCTCGATCGAAGGCGGCTCGTTCGGCACCTTCAACCAGACTGCGCGCGCCGCCGGCTCGCAGGACAATTTCGACTACGCCTTCAACGTCGCGCATTATCGCACGACCAGCCTGCCGGTGACGCCGCTCAATCTGCTGGCCCCGGGCCAGCAACGCAACAACGACAACTACGACAACCTGACCTATTCGACGCGGCTCGGCGTCCGCGCCAGCGACGAACTCGCGTTCAACTACGTCGCGCGCTACACTGACGCCCACAAGGGCTTCACCGGCGACGACTATTCGCGCTATCCGAACTCGTTCCCCGAGACGCTGCAGAGCACGACCGCAAGCCGCGATTTCATGACCCGCGGCGAAGCGGTCTGGTCGCCGCTCGGCAATTTCACCAGCACGTTCGGCGTCAGCTACAGCAACGAGTGGAATCGGACGTTTAATCCGAACCCGGATTTCACCACCAACATCTTCACCTTCGCCACCGGCATATCGCCGCCGAGTTCGTACACCGGTGAACGCACCAAGTTCGACTGGAAGGGCGTGCTCGACGTCGGCTACGGGCAGAAACTTGTGGTCGGCACCGAACGCCAGGACGAGACGATCCGGACCAATTCGGTCGGAGACTATGATTTCGCCGGCAACTACCAGCAGAAGACGCTGCGCGCCCGCACCGGCAACACCGCGGGCTTCGTCGAATTGCAGTCGGAGTTCACCAAGAACTTCTTCCTGGTCTCCAACGTGCGCTACGACGACAACGACAGCTTCGGCGGACACTCGACCTGGCGTGTCGCGCCGGTGTTCATCGTGCCGACCCTCGAGACCCGGCTGAAGGCGACCTACGGCACCGGCTTCAAGGCGCCGACGCTGACCCAGCTCTATGTCAACAACCCGGCCTACGCGACGATCGGCAACCCGGCGCTGAAGCCGGAGACCAGCAAGGGCTACGACGTCGGCTTCGAACAGCCGCTGTTCGCCAACCGCGTCGTTTTCGGTTCGACCTACTTCAACAACGAGATCAACGATCTGATCAACTCGACCGGTTACGACGTGACGATCGGTGGCTACAGCTACAAGAACATCGGCATGGCGCGCACCTCGGGCGTCGAGTCGTTCGTGTCGTGGCAGGCAACCGAGACGCTGCGCTTCCGGGTCGACCACACCTATACGCACGCCATTGACCAGACCACCGACCAGAAGCTGCGGCGGCGTCCCGACAACAAGGTGACGATGGCGGCGATCTGGAATCCGGTCGAGCGCGCCACGGTGTCGGCGACCGTGCTCTACACCAGCTCGTGGGTCGACTACGACCGGTTCGGCACCACGCTGCTCGACGCGCCGTCGTTCACCACCGTGAACCTGGCGGCGAGCTATGAGGTCGATCCGCACGTCACCGTGTTCGGCCGCATCGACAACCTGTTCGACAAGAAATACGAGGTGCCGGTCGGCTTCCTGCAGCCCGGATTCGGCGCTTTCGCAGGCGTCCGCGTCACCAACTAGCGACCATCGTGTGCGGCCGCCGCCGCACCAGTCGGCGGCGGACGCCATGTTCCCCGCACACGGGCTCATGCGCGAAACCAATGTCGAAGAGCCTCCGAATGTCGAAAGGCTGTTCGGAGGCTTTTTTCGTGCTATCACGCCGCCTCCCGAATTGAATGCAATTGAACTGGAAGAATGACGAACGACGACGATCACCGCGCTGGCAGCGCCGCTGAAGGCGACGGCGGCAAGACCGAACGCGACGCCGCGGCAAAGGCGGTCCTGGACAACATGGCGCGCCTGCGCGCCCTGCGGCTCGCCCGCGAAGCTGCGATGCCGCAATCGGCGACATCGAGCAAGACCAAGCGAACCAGAACGGCGGCCTCCCCCACCAAGCGAGGCACCAAGAAGGTCGAAGACGACAAGCCGCGCCCCTTGTCGGAATGGCTGGCCGACCAGCAGAGCTCAGGTCGGCGGACCTGATCGCGACGCAACGCATCGCACTGCGGCATCGCACGATGCGAAAATTGCGTGCGGGCCTTGACGAACCAGTCTAGTCTTGGGTCGTCGTCGCAGTTGAACTGAGCTGACAACAACGCTGGCCGCGTGTGCGCCTTCGGACCACCCGCGCCGGCCATTACGGAACCGAGAGCCAATGATCGGCTTCCTACGCAAGCGGTCCAAGGCCGCTGCTCCCAAACGCGACAAGAAATCCGGCAATAGCGAGGGGAAAGGCGAAGCCAAGCCCACGCCGCCGAATCCCGCGCCTGCCCCGGACGACGATCTGTACGAGACCGGCGACATCTGCGCGCCGTCCCGCGATCGCGACGACTATACCAAGGATCTGTAACAGGCCGGCGCACGAGACGGCGCATCAAGCCTGTTGACCAAATCCTTGATCGATCCGCGCCAGCGCCGCCACATCGAGCAGATGATCGCCCCAACCTTTCGCCGCCAGCGCTGCGGCCCGACTTGGCTGGGCGAGCAGGATCAGGGCCGTTGCGGCCAGCGGCACCGCGCTGCACCAATCCTGCAGCACAGCGGTCAGCTCCTCGGCGCTGCCCACATAAGGTGTCTGCCGCAGCATCAGTCGCGCGCACTCCCGCATCACGTCACACCGCGTGCCACCACCCAGCGCACAGCCGAGCAGCACCTGCATGCCGAGATGGCTACGGACACCATCCCGCGACGGCGCGGCCACCGGCGGATGTTCGCCCAGCGACAGCCGCAGCAGCAGATCGACGAGGTCGAGCCCCGCAAGCTGCGCGCTCATCGGCTCGACCAAGCGCGGATTGCAATCGATATAGAGCGGCCGCGCATCGTTCGCCGGCCGGATCAGATCGAACGACAGCGCGCCGTGCCAGCGGAGGGCGGCGCCGATCGTGGCGACGTCTTGACGAATCTCATCGCTCCGCGTGCTGAGCTTACGCGCCGGTCCGCCGCCCGCCCCTGATGCGGCCTGTCGATAGGCGTGCAGCGCCAGTAGTGCGCCGCGATCGAACACCGCCTGGGCATGCTCGATCCGGCCCGCAACGAAATCCTGCACCAACACCTCGCCGGCAAATCCATCGGCTGCGACCAGCTCACGCACCGCCCGATCGAGCGTCGGTTGATCCAGCGCCTGCCAGACGCCGCGGCTGGCGGTGCCGACCGAGGTCTTGATCACGCAGGGAGCGCGAGCGGCCTCGCGCAGTTCGGCCTCCGAGGTCACGATCCGGGTCGGCGGCTGCGGCAGACCGAGCGATTCCAACAACCGGCTGAAGCCGGCCTTGGTCACCGCGGTGCGGTAGCTGGCATACGGCGGCAGTGCCACGCCGGTTTGCGCTGCGATGCGGTCGGACGCGCGGGCGAACACCAAGCCTTGCTCGTGGATCGGCAACAGCACATCGAACCGGCGCGTCGCCAGCAGGTCCGTTACGAAACCGAGATAGCCGGCGGGATCGCGGCGCAGCGGCGGGCAGCGATGCACCGCACACACAAAGCGCGAGAACCTGCCGAGACAAAGCGGCGATGGATCGCAAATCTCGACGTGATGTCCGGCGAGGCCGAGCACGGTGATCGCTTGGCGCGCCGAGGTGCTGCCGCCCTCGGACAGCAGCACACGCAGCCGGCGATGTGCGGGAGTAATCATCGCGTCGCTACTGATACTCCCTGATCCCATCAGGCGTCAGTCTAGCAGCACTTAGTCCGTTTCACGAAATTTGTGCAGATGCGAGCGGCCTGCGCTGCTACGTCACCACGTAATTCAATTGAACCGCAGCGGTTCTCGTGAGACCGTAAGCAAGATCGCACCGCAAACAACAAGCTCGGGCGATCGACCTTCAGCCCGCACCGCAGAGTGCGGCTTTCAACGAGAGGAAACACATTTGTCCATTCGCACCTCGCTCCTCCTGGCCAGCGCTCTCGCGCTCGCTGCAGCTCAGCCTGCTTTCGCCCAGAAGCAATACGGCCCCGGCGTCACCGACACCGAGATCAAGATCGGCCAGACCATGCCGTATAGCGGCCCGGCCTCGGCCTATGGCGTGCAAGGACAAGTCCAGAACGCCTATTACGCGATGATCAACGCCAAAGGCGGCGTCAACGGCCGCAAGATCAATTTGATCAGCCTCGACGATGCCTATTCGCCGCCCAAGACGGTCGAGCAAACCCGCAAGCTGGTCGAGCAGGAAGAAGTGCTGGCGATCGTCGGCACCGTCGGCACGCCGACCAATTCGGCTACTCAGAAATATCTCAACGCCAAGAAGGTGCCGCAGATCTTCATCTCGACCGGCGCGGCGAAGTGGGACGATCCGAAGAACTTCCCGTGGACCACGCAGCTCTACCCGCCCTACCAGATGGAGGGCATGATCTTCGCCAAATACCTGCTGAAGAACAAACCCGACGCCAAGCTCGGCGTGTTCTCGCAGAACGACGACGCCGGGAAGGACTACGTCAAAGGCCTGAAGGACGGCCTCGGCGACAAGGCCAAGACGATGATCGTCAAGGAGGTCACCTACGAGGTCACCGACCCGACCGTCGACTCGCAGATCGTCGCGCTGAAGGCGTCCGGCGCCGATACGCTGTTCACGATGGCAACGCCGAAGTTCGGCGCGCAGGCGATCCGCAAGGTGCATGAACTGAACTGGAAGCCGCTGAACTTCGTCGTCAGCGTCGCCAGCTCGATCAAGGGTGTTCTCGAGCCGGCCGGCAGCGAAGCTTCCACCGGGCTGCTGACCGCTCTTGCGATGAAGACCCCGACCGATCCGCGGTTCGAGAACGACGCCGACGTCAAGGAATTCAAGGACTTCCTCGCCAAGTCGTTTCCGAAGGGCGACATCGCCGACAGCAGCGTCGTGATCGGCTACATCTCGGCCTACATGACGGTGAAGACGCTGGAAGCCTGCGGCGACAACCTGACCCGCGACAACCTGCTGAAGCAGGCGACCAACATCAAGCCGACCGCGGCGCCGCTGCTGCTGCCGGGCATCAAGATCTCGACCCGTCCGGACCGCTACGCGCCCTACACCCAGATGCAGATCGCGCGGTTCGACGGCAAGAGCTGGGTGCCGGAAGGCGAAGTGTTCAACACCGACGCGGCGAGCCAGTAAGCCGCAGCAGCGCAACACATTAAACGACGTCATGGCCGGGCTCGTCCCGGCCATTTCCATTTTTGGATCATCTGAAGTTGGCGAAGGCGCCGAAGCTCGGCACGCCACCGAGCGAACTCAGGCCGGCTTGCGGAGTCCAAGAGACACCGGCTCGGCGCTGCGCAGCAGCCTTGCCCGTTCGGTGTTCGGCCACAGCAGCACCAGGCCGGCGATGCCGGAAACGATCAGCACCGCGCCGTTGATGGCGTAGCCGACCACGTAACCGTGCAGCAGCGAACTGGCGTGCTGCAGCACGCTGCCCATCACCCAGGGCGCGATGATCCCCGCCAGCGTGTACAGCGCGCCGTAGATCGCGATCGCGGCGCCGCGCTGCGACACCGGGGCGAACTCGGCGATCATCGGCGGACACACCACGTAGATCGAGCCGCACAGGCCGGAGCCGACCACCAGGGCGACGATCTGCGCAACGGGACTGTCGATATAGGGCAGCATCAGGATGATGGCGCCGCCGACCAGGAGCGGGGCCGCACCGAGCACGCCGCGCGCTATCCGGCTGGAGACGCCGCGCTGCATCAGCCGCTGCGACAGCCAGCCGGTGAACAGCACAACGCAGGCGCCGAACACCCACGGCGTGATCGAGATCAGCCCGGCCTGATGCTGGCTGAACCCCAGCCCCTGGATGATGAAGGTGGTGAACCAGGTCAGCCCAAGCGACAGTGCCCAATAGGCGCCGAAGGTCGCCAGCACGCAGCCGATGAAGGTGCGTGAGGTCAGCAGCCGGGCGTAGGGAATTCGCACTTCGGCTGCCGCGACCGCAGGGCTAGGTACCAGCGGCCCCTCTTTGCCGAGCGCGAGCCACGCCACCGCCCACATCAGCCCGACGATGCCGAGTGCCGCAAACGCGTAGTGCCAGGAGTGATTGACGATGATCCAGTTCAGCGCCGGCACCGCCAGGATCACACCGAACGCCGAGCCCTGCGACAGGATCGCGGTCGGCAGCGTACGCTGATGATCGGGAAACCATTTGTAGATCGCATGCGCCGCGACCGAGAACGCCGGCCCTTCACCGGCGCCGAGAATGATGCGGCAGATCACGAAGGTTGCGAACGAGACGTCGCCGACCATCGGAAACTGCGCCACCGCCCACACCAGCGCCAGCGCCAGCAGCACCCATCGGGTCTCGACGCGATTGACGACGAAGCCGACGACGATTGCGGCGATCGAAAACAGGAAGAAGAACGACGAGCCGAGCAGGCCGAATTGTTCGGGCGAGAGCTTCAGCTCCTGCATGATCGGCACGCCGGCGAGACCGACGACGATCTTGTCGGCGAAGTTCACCACCATGAAGAGAAACAGCAGGAAGGTAATCCTCCAGGCACCCTGCGGCGTCGGCTGCGCGGTCACGGCGTGCTCCCTGGATCGTGTTTGATGGCGCGCTTAGTGCGAACCTGTTGCAATGCTGCCGCTGTTCCCACGCGAATGCAATCAGGGATTCGCTGCCGCCGCGCTTGCGTGCATCGCAACCTTGTTTGCGGCGCAGCAGCGTGTCGTCTTGAGTGACCGGCGCCGCGCCCCATATCCTTCAGGCCAATGACGACAGACTGGAAGGCAAGAATGACCGGATCGCGCCGGCGCGTGCGACGCGCTGTGATCGCCACGCTGCGCGGACTGCGCCCATGCTGATCGTCTCCGGTCTCACCAAATCCTATGTGTCCGGCCAGGACCGCGTTGCGGTGCTGCGCGGCGTCGACCTCGCGGTGCAGCCGGGTGAAAGCGTGGCGCTGACTGGCGAATCCGGCAGCGGCAAGTCGACCTTGCTGCATCTGATCGCCGGCCTCGACCAGCCCGATGGCGGCGCCATCACGTTCGGCGAAGAAACGATCTCGACGATGCCGGATGCCGAGCGCGCCGCCTTCCGCCGCGAACGGCTCGGCCTGGTGTTTCAGCAGTTCAACCTGATCCCGAGCCTGACCGTCGCCGACAATCTGGTATTCCAGGCTCGCCTCGCCGGCCACCATGATGAGGCGTGGCGCAGCGAGCTGATCGAGCGGCTGGGGCTCGGCGCCTTGCTGAAGCGCTACCCCGAGCAACTCTCCGGCGGCCAGCAGCAGCGCGTCGCGATCGGCCGCGCGCTGGCGATCAAGCCGCTGCTGCTGCTCGCCGACGAGCCGACCGGCAATCTCGACGAAGCAACCGCCGACGATGTGCTGGCGCTCGCCACCGATCTGGTCCGCCGTACCGGCTGCGGCTTCCTGATGGTGACGCACAGCGAACGTCTCGCCGGCATGCTCGACCGCAGGGTGCATCTGCACGCGGGGCTGATCCATTGAGGCGCGCGCTGTGGATCCTCGCCGTGCTGCTCAGCCACTGGCGACGGCATCCGATGCAGCTCGCGACCCTGGCGATCGGGCTGATCTCAGCGACTGCCTTGTGGAGCGGCGTGCAGGCGCTGAACGCACAGGCCCGCACCAGTTACGACCGCGCCGCCGCGGCGCTCGGCGGCAACCGCACCGCGACGCTGGTGGCGCGTGACGGCGGCAGCTTCGCACAGCAACTCTATGTCGATCTGCGCCGCGCCGGCTGGCAAGTATCGCCGGCGGTCGAAGGCGCGATCCGGCTGAGCGGCCGGTCGCTGCGGCTGCTCGGCGTCGAACCGCTGTCGCTGCCGGTGGAAGCCCGCACCGCGCCGGCGCTCGGCACCGGCGATCTTCAGGGCTTCATCCTGCCACCCGGCCAGACGCTGATCGCGCCGGAGACGCTGCGCGAATTCGGCCTGGCTGAAGGCGCCACGCCTGAGCTGCCGAACGGCCAGCATCTGCCGCCGTTGAAGCCGCAGGCCGAGATCGCCCCCGGCGTGCTGGTGGTCGATATCGGCCTTGCGCAGAAGCTGCTCGACATGCCGGACCGGCTGTCGCGGCTACTGCTCGGCAGCAAGCCAAGCGGTTCGCGTCCGCCGCTGCGCGACATCGTCGGCGATAGACTGCAGCTCGATCAGCCGGATGCAGCCACTGAACTCGAGCGCCTCACCGACAGCTTCCACCTCAACCTCACCGCGTTTGGGCTGCTGTCATTTTTAGTGGGGCTGTTCATCGTCAATTCGGCGATCGGGCTGGCGTTCGAGCAGCGCCGCCCGATGCTCCGCACCTTGCGGGCCTGCGGCGCCTCGGCGCGGCAGCTCAACGCCGTGATGGTGATCGAGCTGTGTCTGATCGCCCTGCTCGCCGGCCTGATCGGGTTGGTCTGCGGCTATTTGATCGCCGCGACGCTGCTGCCCGACGTCGCCGCCACCTTGCGTGGCCTGTACGGCGCGCAGAATCCCGGCGAGCTGTCGCTGCGGCCAGAGTGGTGGCTCGCCGGCATCGCCATCAGCATTCTCGGTACTCTCGCGGCGGCCTCCGCTGCGCTGGTCAAGGCGGCGCGGCTTCCGGTGCTCGCCGCCGCGCAGCCTTACGCATGGCAGCAGGCGCAGTATCGCTGGCTGATCGTGCAGGGCGCAGCCGCACTCGCGGTGTTCGCCGCCGGCTTCGGATTCCTGTGGTTCGGCGATTCGCTGCTGTCGGGCTTTGCGGTGCTTGCCGCGATCCTGCTCGGCGCCGCGCTCGGACTGCCGGCGATCCTCGGGCTGGTGCTGGCGCTCGGCGAGAAGCTGGCGCGCGGACCGCTGACGACCTGGTTCTGGGCCGACAGCCGGCTGCAGCTATCCGGTCTGTCGCTGGCGCTGACGGCGCTGCTGCTCGCGCTCGGCGTCAATGTCGGCGTCGGCACCATGGTCGAGAGCTTCAGCCGTACCTTCCAGCGCTGGCTCGACGGCCGGCTCGCCGCGGAGGTCTATCTCAATGCGGCCACCGATCAGCAGGCGACCGAGATCAAGGCTTGGCTGAAGGGGCGTCCCGAAGTCAGGTCTCTGCTGCCCGGTGCTCGTGCCGAGGTGAAGCTGCAGGGCCAGCCGGTGGAGCTGATCGGCTTCGCCGACGATGCGACCTATCGTGATCACTGGCCGCTGCTCGAGCACACCACAGATGTCTGGGACCGCGTCGCACGCGGCGATGCGGCGCTGGTCAGCGAACAGCTGTGGCGCCGGCTCGGCGTCAAGCTCGGCGACCGCATCGTAGTGCCGAGCGACCGCGGCCCGTGGCCGGTCGAGGTGGTGGGGATCTATGCCGACTACGGCAATCCGCGCGGCCAGCTCGGCGTCGCGTTCGGCGCGCTGGTGACGCATTTCCCTGATGTAGCCAAGACCAGGTTCGGGCTGCGGGTCGATCCTGCAAAAGTGCCCACGCTGATCGCCGAGCTGCGCAGCAGCTTCGCGCTCGGGGAGCGCAGCCTCGCCGATCAATCGACCCTCAAGGCGATCTCCAAGCAGATCTTCAGCCGCACTTTCGCAGTCACCACCGCGCTCAACGCTTTCACGCTCGGCATTGCCGGCGTGGCACTGCTGACCAGCCTGCTGACGCTGGGCGCCTCGCGGCTGCCGCAGGTCGCGCCGCTGTGGGCGATCGGCATCACCCGCCGCCGGCTGGCGCTGATCGAACTGACGAAGACGCTGGCGATGGCAGCGATCACCGCGCTGGTGGCGCTGCCGCTCGGCCTGATGGTGGCGTGGTGCCTGATCGCGGTCGTCAACGTCAAAGCGTTCGGCTGGCGGCTGCCGTTCGAGGTGTTTCCGTTCGAACTGGCGAAGCTGGTCGGCGTCGCGCTGCTGGCGACGCTGTTGGCGGCGGCGCTGCCGATCCTGAAGCTGATGCGGATGCAGCCGGCGCGATTGGTGAAGGTGTTTGCCGATGAGCGCTAGGGACCGGATCAGCCGCCGCGTCTTCACCGTCGGGCTTGTTGCTGCATCTCTCGCCTCACCGCGGGCGTGGGCGCAGGGCTTTGCCGGCCTCGGCAGCGACGCCGGCGGATTTGCTCCTGTGGTGCCGGGCCGCACGCTGGCGTTTCCCGACGACCATGGTCCGCATCCGGATTTCCGGATCGAGTGGTGGTACCTCACGGCCAATCTGAAGGATGCTGCCGGCAACGCCTATGGGGCGCAGTGGACCCTGTTCCGCCAAGCCATGACGCCGGGCCCGCAACGTGACGGCTGGGCCAACCAGCAGATCTGGATGGCGCACGCAGCCGTCACCAGCGCCGACATCCATCGTTTCGCCGAGAAGTTTTCGCGCGGCGGGGTGGGCGTCGCAGGGGTCGAGGCCTCGCCGTTCAAGGCGGTCATCGACGATTGGGCGATGCAGGGCGATCCATCGCTGGTGCCAGTGACGCTGTCGCCGCTCGAGGTGACCGCGCGCGGCACCGATTTCAGCTACGCATTGCGGCTGAGTGCCGATCGGCCGCTGGTGCTGCAGGGCGACAACGGCTACTCGCGCAAGTCCGAGCGCGGCCAGGCTTCGTATTACTACAGCCAGCCGTATTTCACCGCCTCCGGCACGCTGACGCTCGACGGCCGCTCCATTGCGGTCGAGGGATCGGCCTGGATGGACCGCGAATGGTCGAGCCAGCCGCTCGCTTCCGACCAGACCGGCTGGGACTGGTTCTCGCTGCATCTGTCCTCCGGCGAGAAGGTGATGCTGTTCCGGCTGCGGCAGCGCGACGGCAGCAACTACTTCGCCGGCAATTGGATCGGCGCCGACGGCCGCTCCATGCCTCTTTCACCGGATCAGATTCGGCTCGAACCGCTCGGCGTCACCACGATTGGGACGCGCCAAGTGCCGACGCGCTGGCGCGTGGCGGTCGCCGGGCATGACCTCGCGATCGAGACCACGCCGCTCAATCCGAAAAGCTGGATGGGGACCAGCTTCCCGTATTGGGAAGGGCCGATTGCGTTCAACGGTAACCGGAGCGGCTTCGGGTATCTTGAGATGACCGGATATTGAGTTCAAGCTGCGCACAACCGGCGGCCATCAAGCCGGGCAAGAACGAACCTAGTCTGGGAGCCCTTGGATGTTTCATTACACCACGATCGCCACCCTTCTGGCGTTGATGTTCTATTTCTACACCTCGGTGCAGGTCGCGCGCGCGCGCATGCTGTATGGCGTCAAAGCGCCGGCGATCTCCGGCCACCCGGATTTCGAGCGGGTGTTTCGCGTGCAGGCCAATACGCTGGAATGGATGCCGATCTTCCTGCCGTCGCTATGGCTGTTCGCGTACTATCTGAGCGACGGCTTCGCGGCCGCGGCGGGCGCGGTGTGGATCATCGGGCGGATTCTCTACATGCTGGGCTATGCCGAAGCCCCCGAGAAGCGCGGCCTGGGTTTTGCGGTGCAGATGGTGGCGACCGCCTTCCTGTGGGGTGGTTCGGTGTACGGCGTCGTGCACCAGATGTTGGGGGCTTGAACCATCCTCCGTCACGGACGTCATGCGCGGGCTTGACCCGCGCATAGCCGGCTCCCTCTCCCGCTTGCGGGAGAGGGTTGGGGTGAGGGCGCCCCAGGCAGTGAGTTATCGATCGCTGAGAGGAGTGCCCTCACCCGGATCGCTACGCGATCCGACCTCTCCCGCAAGCGGGAGAGGTTGCACAACGCTCGGCGCAACCGACTCAAGGCAAAGCCGGCGCCCTTGCGGAGCGCCGGCTTTCATTTCAGAGGCTCGATCGAGCGCTTACTTGGTGAGCGGGCAGCCGCTCTCGGCCGCGGTGGGGAACGCCTTGTCGCCCGGCACAGTGGCGAGCAGCTTGTAGTAATCCCACGGCTTCTTCGACTCTTCCGGCTTCTTCACCTCGAACAGATACATGTCGTGGACGAAGCGGCCGTTGGCCAGCACCTTGCCGGACGCGAACGCGTCGTCGACCGGGAGTTCCTTCAGCTTCTTGGCCACCGCATCGGTGTCCTTGGTGCCGGCGGCCTTCACCGCCTTCAGATAGGACAGCGTTGCCGAATAGGTGCCGGCCTGGATCATGCTCGGCATCCGGTTGGTGCGCTTGAAGAAGCGCTCGGCAAACTCGCGTGATTTGTCGTCGCGGTCCCAATAATAGGCTTCGGTCAGCACCAGCCCCTGCGCCGCCTTGAGGCCGAGGCCGTGCACTTCGGCGAGCGTCATCAGCAACCCAGCCAGCTTCTGGCCGCCGGCGACGATGCCGAATTCGGAGGCCTGCTTGATCGAGTTGGCAGTGTCGAGGCCGGCATTGGCGAGACCGACCACCTTGGCCTTCGATGCCTGCGCCTGCAGCAGGAACGAGGAGAAGTCCGACGAATTCAGCGGATGCCGCACTGAGCCGAGCACCTTGCCGCCGCTCGCCAGCACGATCTCACTGGTGTCCTTCTCCAGCGCGTACCCGAACGCGTAGTCGGCGGTGAGGAAGAACCAGGTGTCGCCGCCGGCCTTCACCAGCGCACCGCCGGTCCCGACCGCGAGCGCATGGGTGTCGAACGCCCAATGGAACCCGTAAGGCTGGCAGGCATCGCCGGTGATCCGCGAGGTCGCGGCGCCGACCACGATGTCGATCTTCTTCTTTTCCCTCGACAGATCCTGGATCGCCAGCGCCACCGACGACGTGGTGAGCTCGGTGATCATGTCGACGCCGTCGACGTCGTACCATTTGCGCGCGATCGCCACGGCGTTGTCGGGCTTATTTTGATGGTCTGCGGAGATAAGCTCGATCTTCTGCCCGAGCACTTCGCCGCCGAAATCCTCGACCGCCATCTTGGCGGCTTCGAGCGACCACTTGCCGCCGTAGTCGGCATAGACGCCGGACTGGTCGTTGAGGATGCCGATCTTGACGCCCTGCGCCGAGGCCGGCGTGACGGCAACGAGGGCAGTCGCCGCGAGCGCGGCGGAAAGAAGTTTGAGTTTCATGACGTGCCTCCCAGTGTTTTGGTTGGCGCGCAGCTTAGTTAGGAAAATTGCCGCTGCCCAGCGGATTGTGCAGCAACGGCAGTGGTTACAGAGCGTCGAATTTGTAAGCCGCTTGCAAGAAGGTTCCATAGCGCTCGGTGCGCGCCGGCTGGGTCTGACAGGGACACTCCGTGCCGAAGATATTGGTGTAGGCGTTGGTGGTCGCCCACATCGCCCAATACCGCGCACCGGCGCCAACGCTGAAAGCGCTGTTCAACTGATACGACAGGATGGCTTCGAGCTGAACGCCCTGCCCGGTGCCCTGCGACGGCGAGACCTTGTCGGGGACATCCGTCCGCAGCAAATGCGTGTCGGTTCCGAAGGTCTTCACATAGGGCAGATAGGCCGCATCGGCCGAGAGCTTGAACCCGCGACCGAGCCCGAACTCGCCGTTCAGGCCAACCCGCAGCGAGTGCCAGGTGTCGTTCTGGGTGATGCCGAGAACCGTAGCCGAGATCGGCTGCGCGCAAACCAGCGACGTAGCGCCCGCGGTCTGCACACAGCCATAGGCCGATTTGTTCTCGCGATAGTAATTGTAGCCGACGAAGCCACCGAACTTGTAGTCAGGTCCACGCAAGAGATTGTAGCCGACATCGAGCGTCGCGTAGGCGATGCTGCCCTTGACCGGATCCGACAGCGTATTCGAATAGGGGATATGCTTAGGGGCGATCCAGTCCTCGTCGTTCATATGTCCACTCAGCAGGGTGCCGCCGCCGGCGAAGCCCTTGAGGAAGGTATCGTAGGGACCATCGACGCGACCGAATGCCTCGCCCGAGGCGGCGGTGCTTTGATAGGTCAGCCGCGAGATCAGGACATTCTGAGTGCCCTGATCGACCGTCGCGCCGAGATCCTTCTGGAAGCGCCCCGAACTGTACCAGACGCGACCGCCGACCTCGACCGCGCCGCGTTCGACGACATCGATCCCGGCTTGGGAGCCGCGCAGATGATAGTCGTCGAAGCGTGCGTCGACATCGCCGCCGAATTTGAGGTTGAGGCCGACCTTCACCGCATGCAGGTCCTGCTCGATCTTGCTGGTGCCGGGCGGCGTGGCGAAAAGACCGACGCCCGGCACCAGCCGTTCGCTGCCCGGCGTCGCCATGTCGCGGCTGCCGAAATCGGCGTAGTTGTATTCGAGCTTCACCGACCAGGCCGGCGCGAGCGCCCGTTCGATGCCGGCACCGACGGTCCAACCCCAGCGACCGTCATTGAGGGCGGTCGAATTGCCGAGCGGATAGCCGACGGCGATGTCGAGCCGTTCACTCAGGAAAGCCGCGCCGCCTTTGGCGTAGAGCAGCGTGCGGCCGGCTGGGCCGGTGATAAATCCGGCACGGCCGGTCAGCGTCGCCAGTGCATCCTGGCGGACGCGGCAATTGGACGAAATGAACAACCCCGACGACGCCATGCAGGTGTTGGTGCCCTTGGCGTTCATCGAACTGAGATCGGCCTCGACGCCGATCAGCCAATTTGCGCTCGGCTGATAGTTGTAGCCGACCTGGATGCCGGCAAGTGCCGCCGGGCTGCGAACACTGCCGCCGTAAAGACCGGCACCGGCAGGGTCGCTGAAGCTCGACGAACCGAAGCTGCCGCCGACATGCACGCCCCAATACAGGCCGGCCCAATTCCACGACACCGGTGCGACCGGCATCAGCGGAGGAAAGCGCGGCATGTCGGCCGCTGCGGCCGGCGAAACTACCGTCGCGAGCATGGCAGCGGCAACAAGGACTCGACTCATGGCAACACACTCTGCTCGGCACAACGACGCCGAGCAGAGTGCGCGCCAGGGATTAAAAAAGTGGTAACCCTGTTTGTTAGCTAGCTGCTAACCATGTGCAACCACGCCACGCAGCACCAGCCGGTTGAGCCGGCTGGCAAAGGCGGCGGGATCTTCGGGCAGTTCACCGTCGAGGATCTGCGCCTGCTCCAAAAGCAGGAAAGCAAGATCGGCGGCTTCCGCCTTGTCGGTCTTGGTATCGCCGAGCGTCGCGACCAGCGGATGCTGCAGATTGATCTCGAGGATCGGCTTGGAGCCGGCGCCCTTGTTGGCGCGCGCCAGCAGCTTCTCGAGCTCCCGATCCGGCCCCATGCCGCCCGCGACCAGACACGATGCGCTCGACGTCAGCCGCTGCGAGGCTTTGACGTCGGACACGCGATCGCCGAGCGCGTCCTTGATCACCGCGATCACGGTCGCCTCATCGGCCTTGGCCTCGTCCTTCTTGTCCTTGTCCTGATCCTGCTCAAGCTTCGGAATCAGGTCGAAATTGACGTCGCCCTGGCTCAGCGACTTCAGCGGCTTGCCGCCGAAATCGAGCTGCGCGGAGGTCCAGAACGCATCGACCGGATCGGTCAGCAGCAGCACTTCGATGCCGCGCGCGGTGGCTGATTCCAGCTTCGGGTTGGACTTCAGCCGTTCCAGCGAGTCGCCGACCAGATAGTAGATCTCGGTCTGGTTCTCCTTCATCGCCTCGACATACTGCTTCAGCGAGCGCTTCTCGCCGGCCGTGGTGGTGAAGCGGGCCAGCGACAGCAGCTTCTCGCGGCGCTCGAAGTCTTCGTACAGCCCTTCTTTCAGCACCGGGCCGAACGCGTCCCAGATCTTGGTGAAGTCCTCCGGCTTCTTGTCGGCGAGGCTTTCCAGCTCGCTGATCACCTTGCCGGTCACCGCGGTGCGGATCTGCGCGAGCTGCGGATTCTTCTGCAGCATCTCGCGCGACAGGTTGAGCGGCAGATCCTCGGAGTCGATTACGCCGCGCAGGAAGCGCAGATAGGGCGGCAGCAGCTCGGCTTCCGAGGTGATGAAGACGCGGCGGACATAGAGCTTGATCTTGCCCTTGCGCTCCGGCTCGAACAGATCGAACGGCTTGGTCGACGGCGCGAACAGCAGCACCGCATAGGACTGCCGGCCCTCGGCGCGATAATGCAGCGTCATCGCCGGCTCGTCGAAGGCGCCCGCGATCTGCTTGTAGGCCTGCTTGTAGTCGTCCTCGCTCAGCTCCGACTTCGAGCGCTGCCACAGCGCGCTGGCCGAATTGATCTGGCGCGGCTCGCCCTCTTCCGGCACCAGCTCGATCGGGAACTGGATGTTGTCCGAGTACTCGGTGACGATCCGTTCGATCTGCCAGTCTTCGAGATATTTCGACGCGTCAGGCTTTAGGTGCAGCACGATCTCGGTGCCGCGCTCGACCCGCGCTGCCGCCTCTTCGGACGCAGGGGCGATCTCGAAGCCGGCGCCGCCGGCGGACGTCCAGGTCCACACATCGTTCGAGCCGGCGCGGCGGCTGGTGACGGTGATCTTATCGGCCACCATGAAGGCGGCGTAGAAGCCGACGCCGAACTGGCCGATCAGGCCGGCACTGTCCTTGGTCTCGGTAAGCTTGGAGATGAAGGATTTGGTGCCGGACTTGGCGATGGTGCCGAGATTGTCGATCAACTCCTGACGGTCCATGCCGATGCCGTTGTCGACGATCGTCAGGGTGTCGGGCGCCTTCTTCGGGATGATCCGGATCTTCGGCTCACCGCCCTTTTCCATCAGCTCGGGCTTTGCGATCGACTCGTAGCGCAGCTTGTCGAGCGCGTCGGACGCGTTCGAAATCAGCTCGCGCAGGAAGATGTCGGTCTCGGAATAGACCGAGTGCACCATCAGGTTCAAAAGCTCGGCCACTTCAGCCTGGAACGGCTTCGTCTCGCTGGCGGTATCAGTCATGGTCATGGCGAATGTCGCTGGTCCTGGAGAAGGAATGTGAGGGAAAACCGGGATATAGCGCTGTCGGGCGCGATGGCAAGATCGCCGCGCCGGCCTAGATGCCCGGACCGGCCGAGGCCACCGCGGAGCAGCAGCAGGCTTTGAGACCGCCGAGCTCGGAGCGTGACAGCCGCAGGCCCCAGCCATAGGCGTCGAGCACGTCCTGGACAATGGCAAGGCCCAGCCCGGCGCCCTCGCCGCGCTGATCGAGCCGGATGCCGCGCGACAGCACCTCGGTGCGCGCCGCTTCGTCCAAACCCTCGCCGTCGTCTTCAATCACGATGCAGAATTCGTCGGCGTCGCAGGCGGTGCCGATCCGGACCCTGGACTTGGCGTGCCGAGTGGCGTTGTCGAGCAGATTACCGAGCACCTCGGCGAGATCGGTGCGCTCGATCGGCACCGCCACATAGTCGGCGACCTCGATGGCGTAGTCGATCGCGCGGCCGGCCGGGGTGCGCGACTGGATCGTCACCAGGGAGCGCACCAGCGGCAGCAGCTCGACCGCGACGCTCTCGCCGCGCCGTACCGCGCCGCGCAGCCGGGCCCGCGCCAGTTCGCGGTCGACATGCCGGCTCATCGCCGCGCCCACCGCTTCGATATCGCGTGCGAGCTTGTCCTCGCCGCGCTCGCGCAGCCGCGCCGCATCGCCGGCGAGCGCAGCCAGCGGCGTCTTCAGGCCATGGGCGAGATCGGCGGCACGGTCGCGCGAGCGCTCGATCTCACGCGCCTGGGCTTCGAGTAGCGCGTTGACCTCCTCGACCAGCGGGCGGACTTCGTCCGGCACCGCCTCGGGCAGCCGGCTGCTGCGGCCGGAGCGGATCGCGGCAACGTCGCGGCGCAGCGCCGCGAGCGACCGCAAGCCGAGCATCACCTGCACCGAGGTGGCGAGTCCCAGCACCACGCCGAGCAGGCCGAGCGCGACCACGAGATCGCGCGCGAACGCCTTACCGGCCGCATCGACCCGCGCCAGATCGACCGCCACCGCGGCCCGGATCGGGACGCTCTTACCGCCCATGGTGAGCTGCACGCGGCGCTCGACGATCGACAACCGCGAGCCGAACGGCCCGGCGATATCGTGGTGATGCACCTCTCCAGGGCCGGGCTGATCGATCGGCACCGTCAGCCGGTCGTCCCACAGCGAGCGCGAGCGGACGAGCTGATCGCCGTCGTCACCGACCTGCCAGTACAACCCGGACAGCGGCTCGGAGAACCGCGGATCGGTCGGCGGACGCACCACCACGAGCTTTCCGTCCGGCCCGGCCTCGATGCCGGCGAGCAGCTGCTTAAGTGACACTTCGAGATCGTCCGCGATGGTGCGGGTGACGTGGCGCTCGAACAAGATCGTAAGCGCGAAACCGGCGATGCTGAGCGCGACCAGGATCGCCGCAGCCCCACCGGCGATCAACCGCAGCCGCAGCGAGCTGTGCTTCATGGACGCTCGTCCGGCACGATGTAGCCGAAGCCGCGGCGGGTCTCGATCAGCTCAGTGCCGATCTTGCGGCGGACCCGGCCGACCAGCACCTCGATGGCGTTGGAATCATGAGCGTCGTCCTGGCCGTAGATGTTCTCTGCCAGTTCGTATTGCGACACCACCCGGCCGCGATGCAGCACCAGATAGGACGCCAGCCGGTATTCCAGCGGCGACAGCGACACCGGCTTGCCGCCGACGCTGACCTGCATCTGCCGCTCGTCGAGCGTGACCTCGCCGATGGTGACCACCGACGAGGCATGGCCGGCCGAGCGCCGCACGATCGAGCGCAGCCGGGCCAGCAGCTCCTCCATCTGGAATGGCTTCGGCAGGTAGTCGTCGGCGCCGGCATCGATACCGTCGACCCGTTCGGCCCAGCTGCCGCGGGCGGTGAGGATCAGCACCGGGGTAAGGCGGCCGTTGTCGCGCCAGCGCTTCAGGATGGTGAGGCCGTCGAGCCCAGGCAGGCCGAGGTCGAGGATGATGGCGGCGTAATCTTCGGTATCGCCGCGAAACCACGCCTCTTCGCCGTCACCGACGATCTCGGTAAGGTAACCGGCTTCGCCGAGGCCGCGCGCCAGCTCCGACGCGATCCGGCTGTCGTCCTCGACCACCAGCACCCGCATCACTTCTCCTTGGTGCGCCGGATCTCGCCACTGCGCCCATCGACATAGACTTCGTAAAGCCGGCCGGCCTTGTCGACCACGATGAACTCGTACAGCCACTGATCGTGGTGGCGTTCGATCTCGACGCCGGTGATCTCGCCGGGGAGCTTGTCGCGAATCTGGCCGAGCAGTTCGGCGAGGGGGCGGATTTCGCCGCGCTCGACAGCGAGGCGGGCTTCGTCATGATCCTGGCGGTGGTCATGGGCGCCGTGATTGTGCTCATGCGCGAGCAGGCGCGCCGACGGCAGCGGTACCGCGGCGATCAGGGCTGCGAAGATGAAAATGAACAGGCGCCCCATCGGTGCTTCGGCCGGCTCCTTTCGAAGCCGCCAGTCTGGCGCCCGGCCGCTGACCGCTCGCTGACAATGATCAAACCCGCCGTCAGCCGCCGTTCCGCGAAAACAACGGCCGCAGCACGCCAGCCACCAGCCCGGCGGCGATCAGCAGGCCCACCACGGGAATCCACAACAGAAACGCCCCGAGCAGCAGCACCAGCACCACCGCAATCGCCGCCCCGATCGCCAGCGCCATCAAAAACAGCCCGAGCGGACCGACTTTGCCGACGAAGACGTGCTCGGTGGTGTTCTGGTCGATGAAAATCCGCGTCCCCATCGGATCATGGGTCTGTCCGGGCGGAATGATCTCCGGCTCATAGCGCGGCCGCTCCGGCGGCCTGGATTGATCGGTCATAATGCGAGTCCTTGGGGCGCGCGCGGGTCGGCTCCGGCGCGAATCCAGCATAGCCACAAAGGTGGCGAGCGCGAGAGCGTTTCCACAGGGTTACGCGGCGGCCGCGCGGCACGCCGTTTCGAGGCAGCAATACCGGTGAGGTGGCGCGCTCCGGGCCGAAAAGCCGTCGCCGAACGAACTCAGGACGCCCGCAGGAGTTCCTTGGCCTGCGCCACCCGCTCCGGGAAGGCGGCAGCCAGCGCGGCACGGTCGGCTTTCAGCACGCCGCGCTCGGTGATCAGCCCGGTGACGAGGCGCGCCGGGGTGACGTCGAAGCCGTAATTGGCGACCTTTGACCCCTGCGGCACGATCCGCACCGTCTCGATCCGCCCATCACTGGTACGGCCGGTCATGTCGGTCACTTCCGCGGCCTCGCGCTGCTCGATCGGGATTTCGCGGACGCCGTCGTGGATGGTGAAGTCGATCGTCGGCGACGGCAGTGCGACATAGAACGGCACCTTGTTGTCGGCCGCCGCCAGCGCCTTCAGATAGGTGCCGATCTTGTTGCAGACATCGCCATCCGCGGTGACGCGGTCGGTGCCGACGATCACGATATCGACCAGCCCGTGCTGCATCAGATGACCGCCGGTATTGTCCGGAATCACAGTGTGGTCGACGCCGTGATGGCCCAGCTCCCAGGCGGTGAGCGACGCGCCCTGGTTACGCGGCCGGGTCTCGTCGGCATACACATGGATGGAAATACCAGCATCGAACGCCTGATAGATCGGCGCGGTCGCGGTGCCCCAATCGACGGTGGCGAGCCAGCCGGCGTTGCAATGGGTCAGCACATTGACCCGCTCGCCGGGCTTCTTGGTCGCCGCGATCGCTTCGATCAGCTTCAGGCCGCTGGCGCCGATCGCCTGATTGATCGCGACGTCTTCATCGGCGATCTCACCGGCACGCCGATACGCCGCCGCGACGCGATCCGCCGGCTGAATTGGGGCGAGCGCGCGGCGCATCTCGTCGAGCGCCCACTTCAGATTGATCGCAGTCGGCCGGGTTGCGACCAGCTTGGCGTAGGCGGCATCGAGCCCGGCGTCGGAGGCATCCTCACGCATCGCCAGCGCCATGCCGTAGGCCGCGGTGGCGCCGATCAGCGGCGCGCCGCGCACCAGCATGGTGCGGATCGCATCGGCCGCGTCATCGGAGCTGGTCAGCTTCACCACCTCGTAGTCGTGCGGCAGCCGGCGCTGATCGATAGTGCCGACGGTCCAGCCATCAGCCTCGAGCCAGATCGTGCGGGTATGCTTGCCGTCGACTTTCATGGTGCCTCGCTGAGATCGAATCGGTCATTGCGAGCGAAGCGAAGCAGTCCAGAAATTCACATGCCAGCACTGGACTGCTTCGTCGCTTCCGCTCCTCGCAATGACGAGGTTTACGCCTTCAAAACCCGCCCGGCCACCGCGTCGAGCTTCTTCAGCAGTTCCGGATCGCGCGCTTCGGGGGCGGTGATGAAGGCGGCATCGAGGGCGCGGTCGGAGCCAATCGGGCATTCCTCGTGCTCGCGCGGGAAGTCCTGCGCCAGCCGCGCCACCAGGCTCTTGGCCTTCTCGGCGTTGGAGGTGAGAACGCGGACGATGTCCTGCACCGTCACCGCGTCGTGGTCGGGGTGCCAGCAGTCGAAATCGGTGACCATCGCCACCGTCGCGTAGCAGATTTCCGCCTCACGGGCGAGCTTGGCCTCCGGCATGTTGGTCATGCCGATCACCGAATAGCCGAGCTGCTTGTAGGTCATGCTCTCCGCGTAGCTGGAGAACTGCGGGCCTTCCATGCACAGATAAGTGCCGCCGCGCGCCACCGGAATGCCCTCGGCCTCCGCCGCAGCCGCAAGGTGGATGCGCAGCCGCGGGCTCACTGGATGCGCCATCGAGACGTGGGCGACGCAGCCTTTGCCGAAGAACGAGCTTTCGCGCTTGTAGGTGCGGTCGACGAACTGATCGACCAGCACGAAGGTGCCGGGCGGCAGCTCTTCCTTGAACGAGCCGCAGGCCGACAGCGAGATCAGGTCGGTGACGCCAGCGCGCTTCAGCACGTCGATATTGGCGCGGTAGTTGATGTCGGAGGGCGACAGCCGGTGGCCCTTGTCATGACGCGGCATGAACACGATCGGCAGGCCGGCGATATTGCCGCGCCGCACCGCGGAAGACGGTTGCCCCCACGGGCTCGCGATCGCTTCCTCTCGGACGTCTTCCAGCCCGGGCAAATCATAGATCCCGGAGCCACCGATAATGCCGAGCACGGCCTTAGTCATGGACTGTCTCCCCGACGAAAGCGTTTTCGAGCGAAGTGGTCACCGGTTCGCGTGAAGAAAACGCGTCACAACAAATCTGCCGCCGCATTCAACATGCGGGCGGGGCAGCGACAACCCCTTACGGCGGCGGATCAGCCAAACGTCTTATCTTACCGTGGTGTCGGACAAGCCCATGACGCGCCGCCACCGCGACGAATTTTCCTGTTCCCGAACCTACGATGATCGGATTAGGATCATCGCTAAGGCCACGCAAAAGCGGCCAAGGGGAGAGAAACAACGTGATGACTGGACGCGTCGTGTTCGGCGCCATGGAGGAGGTCGTCTACGGTCAGCCGGCGGCGGACGCGCTCGCCGCTCAGCTCGACCGCATCGGCGCGCAGCGCGCGCTGCTAATGGTGTCGGGGACGCTGAACCGCACCACCGATGAAATCGCCAAGATTAAAGATGCGCTCGGCAGCCGCTGCGCCGGGGTGTTCGACGCGATGCCGGCGCATACGCCGCGCGCGGCAGTCATCGCCGCCACCGAACAGGCCCGCGCCATCAAGGCCGACATCATCGTCACCGTCGGCGGCGGCTCGATCACCGACGGCGCCAAGGCGGTGCAGATCTGCCTCGCCAACGACATCTCGAGCGCCGCCGAGATCGACCGCGTCCGTAACATCAACGCGCCGGTCGCCCCCAAAGTCCGTCAGATCAGCGTGCCGACCACGATCTCGGGTGGCGAATTCAGTGCCATCGCGGGCGTCACCAACGAAGCCACCAGGGTGAAGGAGAGGCTGGCGCATCCGCTGACGATGCCGCGCGCCGCGATCCTCGATCCGGCCATCACCCTGCACACGCCCGAATGGCTGTTTCTGTCGACCGGCATCCGGGCGGTCGACCACTGCGTCGAAGCGATCTGCTCGCGCGAGGCGCACCCCTACGGTGACGCCCAGGCGCTGCGCGGTCTTTCGATGCTCGCCGCGGGGCTGCCACGGGTGAAAGCCGATCCGACCGACCTCGACGCCCGGCTCGACTGTCAGATCGGCACCTGGCTGTCGATGGGCGCGCTGTCGTCCGGCGTGCCGATGGGAGCCAGCCACGGCATCGGCTATGTGCTCGGCGCGGTGTTCGACGTGCCGCACGGCCATACCTCCTGCATCATGCTGCCGGCGGTGATGCGCTGGAACAAGTCCGCCAACCGCGACCGCCAGGCGCTGGTTGCCGCCACGATGGGCCATCCCGGCGAAGACGCTGGCGACGTGCTCGACGCGCTGATCCGGGTGCTCGGCATGCCGCGCAGCTTGCGCGAAGTGAACGTCGGGCCCGAGAATTTCGAGCGGATCGCCACCCAGGCCATGGGCACCCCATGGGTGCCGCGCAATCCGCGCCCGATCGAAGGACCGGCGCAGGTCCGGGAAATCCTGGAGCTCGCAGCGTGAAGACGCGCCTGCTTTCGCGGAACCAACAACGATGAGATCGTCATTGCGAGCGTAGCGAAGCAATCCAGGAGCGCAGTGCACGTCGCTGGATTGCTTCGTCGCTTCGCTCCTCGCAATGACGACGGAAAACCAGAAGCTCAGGCACGCATCAGCACGAGGAGCACGATGTATCCCGGCCAGTTCGCGAAGACCCGCCCCGACCATCCCGCTTTCATCATGGCTTCCACCGGAGAGACGGTGAGCTATGCCGAGCTCGAGGCTCGCAGCAACCGTCTGGCGCATCTGTTGCGCAATCACGGCCTGCAGCGGTTCGACCACTATTCGATCTTCATGGAGAACAACAACCGCTACATCGAGGCGTGCGCCGCCGGCGAGCGCAGCGGCTATTACTACACCTGCGTCAACTCCTACCTGACGCCGGCCGAGCTCGCCTACATCCTGACCAACAGCGAGTCGCGCGCGCTGATCACCTCGAAAGCCAAGCTCGACGTCGCCCGCGAGGCGCTGAAAGAATGCCCCAACGTCACGCTGTGCGTGGTGGTCGACGGTGACGGCGAGAGCGAGCGGATCGTCGGGCTCGCCGCCGCGACCAAGGATCTGCCGGACACGCCGATCGCCGACGAAAGCCTCGGCACTGCGATGCTGTATTCGTCCGGCACCACCGGCCGGCCGAAGGGCATCCTGCGCCCGCTGCCGGAGCAGCCGCCGTCCGAACCGCTGCCGCTGTTCCACTTCCTCAACATGCTGTGGAAGTATCGCGACGGCATGATCTATCTGTCGCCCGCGCCGCTGTATCACTCGGCGCCGCAGGCTGCGGTCGGCCTCACCATCCGCGACGGCGGCACCGTGATCATCATGGAGCACTTCGATCCGGAGCAGTATCTGGCGCTGATCGGGAAGCACAAGGTCACGCACAGCCAGCTCGTGCCGACGATGTTCTCGCGGATGCTGAAGCTGCCTGAAGAGGTGCGGAAGGCCTACGATCTGTCGACGCTGGAAGTAGCAATCCACGCTGCAGCGCCCTGCCCGCCGCAGGTCAAGGAACAGATGATCGAATGGTGGGGACCGATCATCCACGAATATTACGGCGCCACCGAAGGCCTCGGCTTCACCGCCTGCAACAGCGCTGAATGGCTGGCGCATCGCGGCACGGTCGGCAAGGTGATGTTCGGCGACCTGCATATTCTCGACGACGGCATGAAGCCGTGCCCGAAAGGCACGCCCGGCCAGATCTGGTTCAAGACCGCCACGCCGTTCGAGTACTTCAACGACCCGAAGAAGACCCAGGAAGCCCGCTCCGAAGACGGCAGCATGAGCACCGTCGGCGACGTCGGCTATGTCGATGACGACGGCTACCTGCACCTCACCGACCGCGCCACCTTCATGATCATCTCGGGCGGGGTGAACATCTATCCGCAGGAGTGCGAGAACCTCTTGATCACTCACCCCAAGGTCGCGGATGCCGCGGTGTTCGGCGTCCCGAACGAGGATCTCGGCGAGGAGGTCAAGGCGGTAGTCCAACCGATGCCGGGCGTCGCCGCCGGTGCCGACCTCGCCGCCGAACTGATTGCCTTTTGCGCACAATCGCTGTCGCGACAGAAGGTGCCGCGCTCGATCGACTTCATGGACGAACTGCCACGGCTCCCCACCGGCAAACTCTACAAGCGCCTGCTGCGCGACAGATACTGGGGCAACAAGAACAGCCGGATCGTGTGATGCAGCCGGTTGCGAGCGGCGCCTCGGCCCGCCCGCAGACAGCGCGTTGCGTCAGTCCGGAATGATGAGCCGCTCGGTGCCGTACCACGCAATAGAGCGCGACAGATCGACGAATCTGCGCTCGTCGGCGATTAGTTCGCGCAGCGCCGCCAGGCCCTCCGGCGTGGCCCGGGCGGAGCTGTGGTCGTCGAAACTGTCCCACCACAATTCGCCGCAGCCGTCGTAATCGGCGGCCGCCAAGCCGCGGCTGGCGCGGATCGATTGCTGGGCCGGATCTGGCAGCGGCACGGTTTGCACATAGCGCCGGATTCGCAGCACCTGCTGGTGCGACCGCACCAGAGGGCCGTGGCGATCACGCCAATGGCTGTCGAACTGGTCACGCGACAGCTCCGGCAGGCGCCGGACGAACATCGTGAGCTTGAGCATCGGTCCTCTCTTGGCTTGTGGGCGGCTCCAAGGCTACGCTTTGACAGCGTTGTCAGGGTCAAGAGGCCGCGATGCAGATCGGGGAATTGGCGCGCCGCTGCGGCGTCAGCGCGCGGATGCTGCGCTATTACGAGACAGAGGGGCTGTTGCGGCCCGGCCGCTCGCCAGCGGGGTACCGACTGTACCGTCCGGCCGACATCACGACCGTGCAGCGAATCACCACGCTGCAAGCCGCCGGGCTGACGCTGGCGAAGATCCGGCTGCTGCTGCCCTGCGCCGAGCCGGATTCGAGCGGATTCCGGCCCTGCCCGGCGTTCCGCGATGGTATTCGCCGGCGGCTCGCTGAAATCGACGGCCAGATCGCCGCGCTGGCGGCCAGTCGCCGCCTGCTGCGCGCCTATCTGGAACAGACTCCGCTGCGGTGACCGCCGCGCCATCGCAGCAGGCAAATCTCACAGTTTCGGCTATATGCAGCAGATGTCCTGCTTCGCCTGCCTCCCATGATCGCTCCGGTTTCGCGTCAGACCGACGACGACCTCGACGCCCGGGCGCTGTCGGTTCTCAACCACGTGTTCGGGCTGCCGTCGTTCCGTGGCCAGCAGGAAGCGATCGTGCGGCATGTCGCCGATGGTGGCGATGCGCTGGTGTTGATGCCGACCGGCGGCGGCAAGTCGCTGTGCTATCAGTTGCCGGCGCTGCTGCGCGACGGCTGCGGCGTGGTGGTGTCGCCGCTGATCGCGCTGATGCGCGACCAAGTGGCTGGGCTGCTGGAAAGCGGCGTACGTGCGGCCGCGCTGAATTCGACGCTGTCCTACGACGAGGCCAACGCGATCGAGCAGCAACTCCTCAAGGGCGAACTCGATCTGCTGTATGTCGCGCCCGAGCGATTGCTGACACCGCGCTGTCTGGCGCTGCTGGCTAAAGCCAAGCTGTCGCTGTTTGCGATCGACGAGGCGCATTGCGTGTCGCAATGGGGCCACGACTTCCGTCCCGAATATGTCGGCCTCTCGGCCATCGCCGAGAAGTTTCCGAACGTGCCGCGGATCGCGCTCACCGCGACCGCCGACGCGCTGACCCGGCGCGAGATCGCCGAGCGACTGGCGCTGACGGATGCGCCCTGCTTCGTGTCGAGCTTCGACCGGCCGAACATTCGCTACACCATCGTCGACAAGCAGAACGCACCAGCCCAACTCAAAGCCTTTATCGACGACCGCCACCGCGGCCATTCCGGCGTGGTGTATTGCCTGTCGCGCGCCAAGGTCGAGGACATCGCCGAGACGCTGAGCAAATCCGGCCTCACCGCGCTGCCGTATCACGCCGGCCTGCCGCCGGAGGTGCGCGCGCGCAATCAGGATCGCTTCCTCAATGAGGACGGCATCGTGATCGTGGCCACGATCGCGTTCGGCATGGGGATCGACAAACCGGACGTGCGGTTCGTCGCGCATCTCGATCTGCCGAAGAGCATCGAGGCCTATTACCAGGAGACCGGACGCGCCGGCCGCGACGGCAAGCCGTCCGACGCCTGGATGGCCTATGGCCTGTCCGACATCGTCCAGCAGCGCCGGATGATCGACGAGAGCAGCGGCTCGGACGCCTTCAAGCGGGTGTCGATGGGCAAGCTCGATGCGCTGGTCGGTTTGTGCGAATCCACCGGCTGCCGGCGCACGCGGCTGCTCGGCTATTTCGGCGAGACCTCGCCGCACCCGCACTGCGGCAATTGCGACAACTGCCTGACCCCTCCGAAGGTGATCGACGGCACAGTGGCGGCGCAGAAGCTGCTGTCCTGCGCCTATCGCACCGGGCAGCGGTTCGGCGCCCAACACCTGATCGACGTGCTGCTCGGCCGGCTGACCGAGCGCGTTTCGCAGTTCGGCCACGACAAACTGTCGGTGTTCGGCATCGGCGGCGAGTTTGGCGAGAAACAATGGCGCGCGGTGATACGGCAACTGGTGTCGCTCGGGCATCTGACGCCGGACAGCGAGGCGTTCGGCGCGCTGAAGCTGACCGAGACCTCGCGTGCGGTGCTGAAGGGTGAGTCCGAGGTGGCGCTGCGCGAGCAGACCGGCCGCCCGCCGCGGTCGAAATCGCGCCGCGGCGATCTGGTCGGCGGCGCCCAGCGCGAGACCAGCGGCGATCCGGAGCTGTTTGCTGCGCTGAAGGCGTGGCGGTCTGAAGTGGCCAGCGCTCGCGGCGTGCCGGCCTATGTGGTGCTGCACGATGCCACGATCGATGGGCTGGCCGCGGCAAAACCGCGAACGCTGGACGAGATGCGTGGCATTCCGGGCATTGGCGACAAGAAGCTCGAGCATTACGGCGCCGCACTGCTGGCGGTGATCGGCGAACACCGTTAGCCGGCTGCCGGGCCATCGCCAGCCTAAAGGAAGTGGTCCGGATCCTGCACAGCTTCTCCTGACGGACTTCAGGAGGTGTCGCGATGCCGCTCTACGGCTTCCATTGTAAGCAATGCGACAAAGACAGCGAATTGCTGGTCGGCTTCGACGACAAGCCGCCGTGCCCGGCCTGCGGCAGCCGGCGAATGGAGCGGCTGGTGTCTCGCCCCGCCCCGCCCGGCAAGAGCAAGAGCGTGATGAAAGCCGCTCGCGCTCAGGCGGCACGCGAGGGGCATTTGTCGAATTTCAGTCGCAAGGAGCGCGGTCTCTAGGACCGCGCCCACGCGAGCCGATCAATAGCCGCCGACTGCGTTGGCGGGCGCGTAGCCGTAGCTGTCGTAGCCGCGATCCCACGCGCTGTAGCGCGGATTCATAACGCAGTTGCCGCCGGTACCGCTCGCGGTGAAGCGGCAGGAGGAATAGGTGGCGTAGTTGCAGTCGCCAGGATAACCCTGCTGCTTGCCCTGGATGCAGTACGGATATTCGACGCTCGCCGCCGCCGGCTGCGCGCCGATCAGTTGCGTCGTGCCAAGTGCGCCGAGCGCCATCACTGCCAATGCCAGACGTCTCATCTCGCTCTCCTTGTGTTGTCACCGATGCGAGACAGAACCGCAGCGTCCGAGTGCCGTTCCGGACCGGCTTTCACAAAAGCATCATCGAAGCTGCGACGCGTCGCCGCCGCACTGCGCGCTGAGCCTTGCGATCCGCGCGTCCGGTGACGCCGGCCGGACCGATTGCGCGCCGTCGCGGCGGATGGCAAACCTCCCCATCATGCGACCGCGTGCGAATTGCGCAACGCGGAACGCCAACAACAACGCGCAGCACGCGCGGGACAAAGGGAGGACGAGACATGTCGCAGCTGATCGAAGCGTCGGGCGTGGTGACGCCATTCGACGGAATGGACGTGCCGTGGCTGCTGAAGCTGCACGCAGAGGCGCGGCGCGAGCATCCTTTCGTGATCTGGGCGCCGTTCGACGGCCCGTCGCGGAGCTGGAGCTACGGCGAATTCCATGAGCGCGTCGGCGCGCTCGCCGCCGGCCTCGCCAAGCGCGGCATCAAGCCGGGCGACTACCTGCTGATCCATCTCGACAATTGCGTCGAGTTTCTGCTCGCCTGGTTCGCCTGCACGGAGCTCGGTGCAATTGCGGTCACCACCAACACCCGCTCGGCCGCCGCAGAGATCGAGTACTTTGCCGACCATTGCGGCGCGGTCGCCGCCATCACCCAGCCGGCCTATGCCGATCTGGTGGCCACGAACTGCAAGAAGCTGAAATGGATGGCGGTGATCGGACACGATCCCGGCGCGGCAATCGCAGCGCAGCCGGTCGCAAAGGGCGACTCGTTCGACAGTCTGTTTGGCGACAGCGCCGATCGGCCGCGTCGCCCGACCGATCCGCTGGCGCCGTGCAGCGTGCAGTACACCTCGGGCACGACCTCGCGACCCAAGGCGGTGCTGTGGACCCACGCCAACGCACTGTGGGGCGCCAAGATCAACGCCGCACACCAGACGCTGCGCGCCGATGACGTGCACCTGTTGTATCTGCCGCTGTTCCACACCAATGCGCTGGCCTATTCGATGCTGTCGACGCTGTGGGTCGGCGGCACTGTCGTGGTGCAGCCGCGGTTCTCGGCGAGCCGCTTCTGGAAGGTCTCGCTGGAGCATGGCTGCACCTGGCTGTCGACGATCCCGTTCTGCATGAAGGCGTTGCTCGAGCACGAGGTCCCGAAGACGCATCGCTTCCGGCTGTGGGGCACCGCGGTCGCCGAACCGCCGCCGTTCGCCTCGTTCGGCATCAAGATCATCGGCTGGTGGGGCATGACCGAGACCATCACCCACGGCATCATCGCCGAAGCCGATCAGCCCAACACGCCGATGTCGATCGGCCGCGCTGCGCCCGAATACGCGATCCGCATCGTCGGCGACGACGGCGCCCCGACACGCGTCGGCGACACCGGCAACCTGCTGATCAAGGGCGTGCCGGGACTGTCGCTGTTCAAGGAGTATCTGCACAACGAGACGGCGACGCGCGACAGTTTCGATGAGTTCGGTTACTTCATCACCGGCGATCGCGTGACGCGGCTCGAGCACGGCGCAATTCGGTTCGGCGACCGCGCCAAGGACATGCTGAAGGTCGGCGGCGAGAATGTCGCGGCATCCGAAATCGAGCAGGTGGTGATCACCGTGCCGGGCGTGCGCGAAGCCGCAGTGGTGGCGAAGAAACACCCGATGCTCGACGAAGTGCCGGTGGTGTTCGTGATCCCGCAAGGCGGCGTCGCCGCAGCGCCGCCGGATTTTGCCGATCGCATCACCGCCGCCTGCGCGGCCGCGCTTGCCGACTTCAAGCGGCCGCGCGAAGTGCGGCTGGTCGACGACATGCCGCGCTCGACGCTGGAGAAGGTGGCGAAAGCCGAACTCCGCAAGATGCTGGCGGAGTAATCATCCCCGCGCGTCATTCCGGGGCGCGCCGCGAGGCGCGAACCCGGAATCTCGGGGGCCGGGACGAAGCGATTCCGGGTCCACGCTTCGTGTCCCGGAAACGACAGGCCTCGATCAGCCGCCCATCGCCACCGGGCGGAATGCCTGCAGCAGGCGCTGGTCGATCTTGCCGCCCATGTTCTCCATCGTGATGAAGGCCTGCAGCGGCGACATCGGCTTGTGGTTCTTGCGCGGCGCGACCAGCGACGCGAAGATATCGACGATCGTGGTGATGCGGACGATGTCGGCGATCTGATCGCCGTGCAGCCCGTCGGGATAGCCCGAGCCGTCGAGCAGTTCGTGATGGTGCAGCACGACGTCGAGTGTTTCGCGCGGGAAGCTGCCTTCGGCGACCAGGGCCTCATAGCCGAGCCGCGGATGCTCGCGATATTTGCGCAGCGCCTCGCCCTTCAGATTGTCGAGATTGTCGAGCGCCGAGACATCCACATACGCCTTGCCGACGTCGTACAGCAGCGCCGCGCGGGTCAGCCGGCGCTGATCCTCTTCGCGCATGCCGAGATATTGCGCGAACGCCACCGCGAAGCCGGTCGCGAACAGGCACAGCCGATAGCTCTCGTCGTGATGGCGGCCGACGGTGGCGAGCCATTCCCGGAGCGACGAGCGCTTGATCGCTTTGAGGATCGGGCCTTCCGCCTGCATCACGTCCTGGAACGTCAGCGGCTTGCCGTGCAGCCGCTCGAAGATCTTCACCAGCACCTTGTGGGCGGCGGTGACGCCGTCGCTCAGCGCTTCGGCGCGGGCGGTCGCGGTGTCCTCGGAAGGATCGGGAAACGCCGAGCGGACCCGCTGCAACAGATCGCGCGGATCGAACGGACGGGCGATGGTGTCGGTCGCGCCGAGCGCCCACGCCTGCATCGAGCCGTGATGCAACTCGTCGGCGAGCACGAACAGCCGCGGCATCGGCTGATAGGCGCCGCCGAGCAGCTTGCGCCGAACCAGTTGCACGCTGTCGGCCGAGCGCAGATTGATATCGACCACGATGCCCGACAGATCGCGCGCCGGCGCGTCCGGCAGGTGCGCCGTCGGCACCGTCTCGACCTCCGCCACGCTCGCCAGAATGCCCGCGATGTCGACGCTGCCGTCACGGCGATCGGACGCCAGCAACAGACGCCGGCGCGGCGCAGGGTTGGAAGCGGGCTGTCGGGCTAATGCATTCATGAAGGTCACCGGGATTGCTACCGTTGGCAGGTAATGTCCTTACACTAACGAGAAACTGGTTCCCTGAGATTAATGGGCGTTGTTAACGAGCCGTGACCTTCGCGATTCACATTTGATACAATGTCAAAACCGTGATTATGCGAGGTCTCGCTCTGACCAGCCGTAGCGTTATGATTGCGGTGACAGAGTGCCGGGATGAATGGGGCGGAACGGGGACAGATGACTGCGACAAATCTAGCGATCGCACCTCGGCTCTGTGGTGCTGCAACTCTGGCAGGCGCGCTGCTGCTATCGGCCGCGCTGGCGTTCGCGCAACAGCCCGCGGTGACCGTCCCGCCGCCATTCGTTGCGACGCTGTCCAACACCACGCCGCTGGTGTTCGGCATGGATGCTAACCAGGCGGCCACAGCGCTCGGCATGCCGCTCAACTACGTCAGCGGCAAACCCGGCGACGAGATTTTCATGGTGATCCGCACCCAGGGCGGCAGCGGCTTCTTCGACCGCCGCGACCGGCTGTATCTGCAATTCCGTCACGGCCGGCTGGCAGGATGGAAGGGCGACTGGGGCCGCAACTGGATGTGGCGCTAACCGCCGCCGGCTTCGTCGCACCGACATCATCATCAACGCGCGCAAAGGATCGCCCGTGGGACACGACATCACGCTGAAGGCTGCGGACGGTTTCGAACTCGGCGGTTATCGGGCCGATCCCGCCGGCACGCCGAAAGCCGCGATCGTGGTGATCCAGGAGATCTTCGGCGTCAATCACCACATCCGCAACGTCTGCGACCGCCTCGCTGCGGAAGGCTACGTCGCTCTCGCGCCGTCGATCTTCGATCGCAGCGAGCGCAACTTCCAGAGCGGCTATTCGCCGGACGAGATCGCGGTGGCGCGCAAGTTCGTCGCCAATCCGGACTGGCCGGCGATGCTGCGCGACACCCAGGCAGCGATCGACGCCGTCAGCAGCATCGGACCGGTCGGCATCATCGGCTTTTGCCTCGGCGGCAGCGTCGCCTATGCGGCGGCCACCAAGCTGCACGGGCTGAAGGCTGCGGTCGGCTACTACGGCGGCGCCATCGTGCGTTTCGCCGACGACAAGCCATTGGTGCCGACGCAATTGCATTTCGGCGAAAAGGACTCCGGGATTCCGCTCCGCGACGTCGACGCGATCCGGACCAAGCGGCCGGAGGTCGAGATTCTGGTCTATCCGGGCGCGCAGCACGGCTTCGGCTGCGACGAACGCGCCAGCTACGACAAGCCGAGCTCAGACTTGGCGTGGCAACGCAGCCTGGCGTTCTTCGCCGCGCATCTGAAGTAAACAGGATCTGACGGCGCACTCGCCGGTTCAGAACCAGCGTTCGCCGACATAGACGGTGTCGCCGGGGCTCAGCGGCGTGCCGAGCGGCACAACCTCGCGCACCATGCCGCCGCCTTCCGGATGCGTCACCGTGACCCGGTCGCGCTGGGCGCGCGGGGTAAAGCCCCCGGCAATCGCGACCGCGCTCTCGACGCTCATATGCGGCACGTACGGGTATTGGCCGGGCGCGGTGACCTCGCCGAGGATAAAGAACGGCCGATACGATTCCACTTCGACCGCGACCGACGGCTCGCGAATGAAGCCGCGGCGCAGCCGCGCGGTGATTTCGGCCGCCAGACCGGCGGGCGTGCGACCGCGTGCCGGCACCGCGCCGATCAGCGGCATGGTGATCGAGCCGGCGGCATCGATCGCATAAGTGTTGGTGAGCCCTTCCTGGCCATACACGACGACGCGCAAGCGATCGCCGGCGTCGAGCCGGTACGCCGGCTCCCCGCTCGGCGCCGCATAGGCAGCCGCCATCGGCGGAACGCCGCCGCCATAGGCCATGGTGTCGAGGGTGTTCGGTGGCTGCACCATCGCGACCGGCCCAGGCCGCCGCATGCAGCCGCCCAGCGCGAGCGCGGTCGCCACGATGATCATCGATACTTGAAACGCGCCTACGACACGCACTGGAGCTATCCCTTGCCACGAGACAGCTTCGTTTATGCCCCGTTAGGGTTAACAAACGGTTTGGGTTTGGCTTCCGCCCCCGTACTCGCGCGAGGCCCGTCCGCCGTCGGGGCAGCGGACGATTACGATCGTCAGGCGGTGACGCCGACCCCGACCGGGCACGACACGCCGGTGCCGCCGAGCCCGCAATAGCCGCCGGGATTCTTGGCGAGATATTGCTGGTGGTAGTCCTCGGCATAATAGAAGGGACCGGACGGCGCGACCTCGGTGGTGATCGGCCCATAGCCCTTGGCCTTCAGCGCCGCGCCATAGGTCGTGCGTGAGGCTTCCGCCGCCCGCTTCTGGTCGTCGCTGAAGGTGTAGATCGCCGAGCGATACTGCGAGCCGACGTCGTTGCCCTGCCGCATCCCCTGGGTCGGATCGTGGCTTTCCCAGAACGTCTTGAGCAGCGCCTCGTAGGAGATCTTGGTCGGATCGAACACCACCAACACCACTTCGGTGTGGCCGGTGCGGCCCGAGCAGACCTCCTCATAGGTCGGATTGGGCGTGAAGCCGCCGGCATAGCCCACCGCGGTGCTGTAAACGCCGTCGCCGAGCTGCCAGAACTTGCGCTCGGCGCCCCAGAAGCAGCCGAGCCCGAACACCGCCTGCTGCAGGCTTTCCGGGAACGGCGGCTGCAGCCGGTTGCCGTTCACGAAATGCATCCGTGCCGTCGGGATCGGCGTCGGCCGGCCCGGCAACGCCTCGTCGGCACTCGGCATCGCGGTCGATTTGCGCATGAAGAACATCGAAGACCCTCCCGGCGCGGCCGATGGCGGCGGGTGCCGCGCGTCCGCGCACGCATGATGGCGACAGCCGAGCCTCAGCGTGGCGCTGATGCAATCGGCTCTCAACTCAATTTCAGGATATAGGTGTCTTCGCAGCGGCGGCGAGATTGTTACGCCGCGCTCTGCCCGTCAGTCGCGGGCGTAGCCGATCAGCGGCTTGCGCGGGCGGAACAGCAGCATCAGCGCCAGCCCGATCACGCCCAGCACCGCGAAAGTCGGCTGGGTCAGCACGAACTTGGCCACGTGGGTCCAAAGCCACGGCGCGGTCTGCTCGACCCAGTCGCGAAACGACTGCTGGCTGGCCTGGTGGATGTCGTTCCAGAAGTCGCCGAGCTTGGTCCACTGCACCGAATTGTCGGCGACCGACCGCGCGCCGTCATAGACCAGGAAGATGAACCCCCCGGTCAGGAACAGCAGGCCGATCAGCCGAAAGAAGCCGCGGATCATCTCAACCACCCCGATCAGAAATTCGCCTGTGCCCCAGGCCGGGCTTACCGGGCGGAACGGCAGAATTCAACCTCGTCAGCAACTTGGACCACGTCTGGCGTGCCTCGGGCCCTGAGCCGGAACCGCCCCGGGCCCTAGAACCGCGCGTCCCCGTTGACGCTGGAAGGCCCTGCCAGTATAACGCGGCCGATGGCGGTAGGGGCGATCCTGCCGCCGCTGTTCTTTGGGCGGCGCCGTGAATTGCGGCCGTGTCGGCTCCGGGAGCATCTTCAGCAACATCCGGAACACACGGCGCGTCGCGATTGCGGCTCCGCCAATCAGCCCCGGCCGCTCGAGCAGAGGCCGCTGCAGGATTTGAGAGATCATGGCTAATACGTCTTCCGCCAAGAAAGCGACCCGCAAGATCGCCCGGCGCACCGCGGTGAACAAGTCGCGTCGGACTCAGATGCGTGGGTCGGTCCGGACCGTCGAAGAGGCGATCGCGAGCGGCGACCGCGAAGCGGCCTTGAAGGCAATGGCTCGCGCCGAGCCCGAGCTGATGCGCGCTGCGCAGCGCAACATCATCCACCGGAACGCCGCGAGCCGGAAGGTGTCGCGCCTGACCCACAGCATCGCCAAGCTGGCGAAGTAATTCTCACCATCATCTTGGATGGTTTCGATGCCCGGCTCTGCCGGGCATTTTCTTTTTCGGCGACAGCTTGCGCCAGCATAGTCATACTCGCCGCGCCCGGTCGCGTAGTTGCTCACTCGATTACGGTACGCGCTCGCTCATAATTTGAATCGAATGACGCGCGTCTTCGCCGTCACCTGCCTCGTTCCGGAACAACACACCACCAAGCGTCAACCGTGCTTGACGCACGGCTCAAGAAAACGCTGCGGCACAGCAGGAACTCCGATCTTTGTCGGACTCGCTTGACTTTCGACGCGCGCTTCCTCGTGCAACTACGCGGTCGTTTGTGACAAGGGTTACCCTGTCCGAGCGCTCACAAAAATCCGCGGCGAGCGAACCACTTATCGGCAAAGCGCGGACGACCATTTGGAAAACGCCCTCGCCCGAGCGTCAAAGGTAAAGGATTCATGAAATTCTTTTAGGCACGCGGCCAAAATGTCACGCTCGCAGCGCACATCGAATCTATGCACAGATTCAAAATCTTGCCGATCCCGAAGTGATTAGTTGCCTGTTCTGCTATCGGTCGAGGCGAAATCTTCACCCTCCCCTCGGAATCATATCCATTGCAGCGGAGGGGCCGTCGTGGTTTTCATAGTCCACCCGCGACGCCCACGGCTCTTCAGATCAGCGCGGTTTGAGAACCAAGGGCGGACATGCAAATCGGCGGCGGTGTGCATGTTGGTGGCTTTTCCAAATGACGGTCGAACTGCAACTCATAGCAATATGGGGCTGGCGAAGCCGTGTCTGAATTCAAGCGGAGGCCTTCGTTCGAAGGTTTCTGACGAACGACGGCACCGGCGATCCATCGGAATGCAGACGCAGTCTTGGTGAGAGCATCGACGCGGTTTTGTTTTGGCGACGTCTGGCCGCGCGCAAGCGCGGCGAGAGGGGGAGGTTTCATGAGCACCGAAGTCGACGTATCATTCGAACCTGCCGATCATCCGGTTGAATTTTCCGCCTTCGCGGGCCATGCGTTTTTCAATAGTCATTGCCGTGCTCACACTCCGGTTTATCCGTCGAGTCCTCCGCTGAGCTGACCTTTTTCCATCTCTCTTCGGCCCTGATCTGACGCCGGCTGCTTCAGCCGAAGCGGCGGAGCCATGTCCGAACTCAACTCGCTGGTCGCGGCGATGGCGTGAGCCGTCATGGCTCGCCGCTGCGATGGCCCGTAACTCTGGAATTGAAAAGCTGCTGAA